>NZ_JAPWAD010000012.1:0-73301 GCF_041432695.1 Pauljensenia sp. 27098_8_83
GACACAATCCGTCAGTCTAATACGAGAACGCCGACGGCTGAGGCTGATCACTACGTCGACTGGGCTCACTGTGCTGCTGACTCGCAAGACCCGGATGTCCCTGACTACTTACGCGTCGCTATTTGCGCCTATCCTCCGCCAGAGCATGGAGAGGAAGCCAATCCTCAACGTGTTCCGACGACTCGCGAGATTCTCCTGGCTGCGGCCACGATCATTCACGCTGATGGTGCGGGTTTGCATAAGCGGCCGTCGAAGGTGTCGTTTACGAACAAGTACATTCCCACGATCGTGGCAGCCACCCACCCCACACAGACCCACACGATCAACCTGCTGGGCCACGACATTACCATCACTCTCAGAGCCACTAGTTACGAGTGGGACTGGGGTGACGGCACCCCGAACACCGTCACCGCCTACCACGGAATGCCATACGAGAAGGGCATGGACCTGAACAAGGACCCTAGGCTCATCCGCCACTACTACACACCGCCTAACGGGTGGCGCTCGCGCTTCGACGGCCCCTACCCCGACGCCACCCGCACCATCACCCTGACCACCACGTGGAGCGGCACGGCCACCAACCCCTTCACCGGAGAAACCCAAACCATCAACGGCCTCGTCACCACAACGGAAACGACCGGCCCCTTCTACCTCGACCACCTCACCGTCTCCAACACCGACACCTGGGAAGAAAAACAAGGCCACTAGATGGCCGTGTGGGTAAGGACCTACGCCACCACCATGGCGACAGTTCCCGCGCACATGAGGGCGAGGCCGAGCAGGTAGCGCCGCGTGAAACGCTCGTGAAACGCCGCGGCCGACACTGCGACCGTCACGAGAATCGACAGCTTGTCGATGGGCACCACGACGGATGCAGGCCCATCCTTCAGCGCGTGATAGTAGGCCAGCCACGACGCGCACGTCGCAGCGCCCGACGCGACGATAAACGCGACCTCCCGGCCGGGGGGCAGCCGAACCTCGCCCATCCGCCCCTGCGCGCCAACGATCGCCCACGCCATCGCCAGCACCACGAGGGTGCGCACCGCAGTTCCAAGCGTCGGATCCACCCCCGAAATGCCGACCTTCCCGAGGATCGACGTCAACGCGGCGAACAGCGCAGACGCGAGCGCAAACGTCAGCCAGCTGCCACCCCCGTGCAGCGCACGCGGCAGGCCTGAGAGGTCGGAGGGCTCCACCATGAGAAGCGTTCCCGCCGTGATGGTGGCGATCCCGATGACACCCCACAGGCTCACGGGTTCGCCCAGTAAAACGAGCGCGAGGATGATCGCGAGGACCGTCGACAGCTTGTCGATGGGGGCGACGCGGGAGACATCCCCTCGAGACAGTGCCGCGAAGTAACACAGCCACGAAGCCCCCGTCGCCAGTCCGGACAGAACCAGGAACAGCGCAGAAGTCCCACCGATAGACGCAACGCAGGAAGCGGAGCCGGTCAGAAGCGCCATGCCCCACGCGCCAACGGCGACGATGACCGTGCGCAGCGCCGTCGCGACGGTCGAATTCGTCGAGGCGACGCCCGCCTTGGCGAGGACGGACGTCAATCCTGCAAACAGGGCAGACAGGCAGGCCGCGACGATCCACATGAGATCAGCCTAGGCCCGGAATGAAAGGCAGCGCATCTGAGAGAGATGACGGTGTGTCATGTGCACCAGACTGCGGAAAAAGTACGTTATAGTTGTCGCGTATCCAGGCCTCGTGTTGGGGTCACAACGCGGTGTAAAGGAATGACATGTGGGGCAGCCTCAACAAACCGGGTGCTCATGGTGAAAACGTCGGGAATGGGCGAGACCTCCAGCGTGAAACAAGCGGTGGGGACTTGACGGCATCTCAACGGAGCGAGGCTGAACAGCATGCGGTCGAATTCCTGAAGAAGGTCGTGCGCGTGCCCGGCGTGTGCATCAACCGCGACGACTTCCTGCGCCAGGAACTGCGTGAGCGCGGTGTGCCCGAAGAGGTGATTCGGAGGGCGATCGACACCAGCCCTGCGTTCGCTGGTGTCCCGCTAGCTGATCTCGATAGGCTGGCTGAGCAAGCTATCTCCTACGAGACGAACAAATCCGCAGCAATGTCCTTCGCGGCGGGTATCCCCGGAGGATTTGCGATGCTCGGGACGATTCCCGCTGACATCACGCAGTACTACGTGCATGCCTTCAGGATCGTGCAGAAGCTTGCATACCTCTACGGATGGCCCGAATTGCTTAGTGCGAAGGAAGAGGTGGATGACGGGACGATCGGGATCGTCGCTATTTTCTTTGGTGTGATGCTCGACGTTGAGGAAGCCGCCATGTCCCTTTCCTCATTCGCCAGTTCGGCTGTGATGGACACGGTAAAAAAACAAGTGACTAAGCAGTTCCTGGTGAAGACATCATGGTACCGGGCTGCTAAAAAGACTCTGCAGTATATCGGCGTCAATCTGACCAAGAAAGCCTTTACTCAGGGATTCTCAAAGGTGCTCCCCGTCATTGGTGGTGTTGTATCGAGTGGCTTGACTTTTATGTCGCTTCAGTCGCAGTCATCTCGACTGAAGAAACACCTGCGCGAGCTTCCTCCTCCCGGTATTGATAATGAGATGTGGAAGCGGGTCATCACAGCAGCGAACTCTGTCGAACAGGAACAGAGCATCGTGGGTGCTGTCGATGCGGCTTTCCAAGGGAGAGTTGGGATCGCTGCGGTTGGCGTGGTGAGTGCAGCGTCGGGTGTCACCAGCGGCGTCAAGGGCCTCTTCGGTTGGAATAAGTAGCATCTCGGTGACGAGGCCGGGGCCGGGGAGGCGCTTAACCGCGAACGAAGCGCAGGCCTCGGCGCAGTGTTTAACGGGCCACTGTTTCCTACTTTTTCTGCCCCGAGAGTGGGAAAACCTGCCACCATATGCGGGTGAATGAGACGACGAAACCGGCCCTGGCCTCGTCCCAGACCGAGGCGGGCCCCCTGATCCTGCAGGCATTCGCCTGGGACATGGCCCCGGACGCCAGCCACTGGCGCTACCTCGCCGAGCACGCCCGGGCGATCGCGGACCTGGGCGTCACCATTATTTGGCTGCCGCCTGCCTACAAGGGACACGAGGGAATCGACGACGTCGGCTACGGTGTCTACGATCTGTACGACCTGGGTGAGTTTGACCAGCGCGGTTCCGTGCCCACGAAGTACGGGACGAGGGACGAATATCTGGCCGCTATCGAGGCCCTGCATGAGGCGGGTATCGCCGTGTGCGCCGACATCGTCCTCAACCACCGCATGGGCGCCGACGCGACCGAGACCGTGCGAGCCACCCCGATCAACCCCCAGAACCGTCACGAGGCGATCGGCGAGCCCGAGACGATCGAGGCGTGGACCCGTTTCACGTTCCCGGGGCGCGCGGGCGCGTACTCGGATTTCACGTGGGACTGGACGTGCTTCCACGGCATCGACTGGGATGAAGCCACGAAGCGCAACGGCCTGTGGCTCTTCGAAGGCAAACACTGGAACGAGTCCGTCGACACTGAGTTCGGCAACTTCGACTACCTCATGGGCTGCGACGTGCACGTCACCGAGCCCCGCGTCAGCGAGGAGCTGGACCGCTGGGGTCGCTGGTACGTCGAGACGACCGGCGTGGACGCGCTGCGTCTGGACGCCGTCAAGCACGTGGGTTCCGACTTCTACGCCCGCTGGCTCGAAGACCTGCGCGCCTCGACGGGGCGCCGCCTGCCCGCTGTCGGCGAGTACTGGAGCGGCGACGTGCGCGAGCTCGAGGGCTACCTGGAGCGGGTCCCCAACGTCATGCTCTTCGACGTCCCCCTGCACTACCACCTCCACGACGCGTCGATTTCGGACGGCAACGTTGACCTGTCCCGACTGTGGGAGAACACGCTGACGGCGTCCCACCCCGACCAGTCCGTCACGTTCGTCGAGAACCACGACACCCAGCCCGGCCAGTCGCTGGCCTCAACGGTTGCCCCCTGGTTCAAGGCGGCCGCCTACGCCATCATCCTCTTCAACGAGGCCGGGGTTCCGTGCGTCTTTTGGGGTGACCTCCTGGGGTCCCCTGAGTCCGATGACCTGCCCGCCGTGCGCGAACTACCGACCCTCATGTCAGTCCGCTCCCGCGCGGCAGTCGGCCCGCAGCACAACGCTTTCGACGATGCCGACGTGGTCGGCTTCGCCCGCGAAGGTACCGAGGAGATTCCCGGCTCCGGCTGCGCCGTCATCCTCTCCGACCGGATGGCCGCCGAGAAGACCCTCTACGTGGGTCAGCGCCACGCAGGCCAGGAGTGGGAATGCGTCATCGGCGGCCACCCGAGCGTGCGTGTCGCGGACGATGGGACCCTCACGGGCACCGTGAGCGACGGAGGCCTCAGCGTCTACGTGCCGCGCGCGTGAGCGCATCGCGCCCCGGCCTCGTCCCCGTCGACGAGGCCGGGAAACGTGCGTACGAGCGCTACTCCTGGGTGCCACCCAGGGCGGGAATGCGTTCGATCTGATCCTTGAAAAAGGCCTCGGCCGACGCGACGAAACGCTCGATGCTGGTCGAGACCTGCGCGTCCGTGAGCCCGTAGCGGGCGGTGACGAACTGCTCGGCGCACAGGCGCTGACGGCCGTCGTCCAGCGACGCCACGTAGACCTTCGGCCACGTGGTTGCTCCGTTCCAGTCATTGCACGCCTGAATGAGGCGCTGACGAAGCTCCATCGACACGTCCTCGGGGATCGCGGCCCACATGCTCAGGTCCGTGCCATCGTTCGCGATCGAAAAGATGAAGTAGCCGCGCCCGATACCCATGTGCAGGCTCTGGTCTTCCACCCTGTAGTTGAAGTCGTTACGGTCGAAGTAATCGATCAGTCGTTGCACGTTGAGCGGACGCACAATGGTGCGGCGCGAAATGGCGGCCTTGCACTCGGCGATGATTTCCGGCGCGTCCTCGTTGGTCGGATCCATGGCGACGCACTGCTCCAGGTACGTCAGCGCGCTCTCCTCCTCGTCCTGCCAGTACAGGGCTGTGCCAATCCGGTAGTACCAGCGTGGGTCCGCCATGCCTTCAGCTTCGACGCTGCGCAGCAGCTCGATCGCGTGTGTGATGTGATCGCGGAACGAATCCATGTAGGGCTGTGCGTAGTTAATGTAGGCGCGCGCCAGCAGACTCGTCAGCTCGTAATCCATCACCGACGGGGGCTGTCCCTCGATGAGCGCGATGATCTTTTGGTGTTCCTTCTCCTCGTGCAAGAGATTAATCTGGTCGATGAGCGACGAGCGAGAATCCACGGAATCTCCTTCAAACGATGCCGAATGTGACTGCCTGATCACAAGCATAACAGGGCGCGTGTCGGCTCTGAGCCGCTGATGGCCCGCTCGCTGTGTAGGCTGACAGGATGGACCAGACCGGCATGAATGAGGACCGCGTGAACGACGACCTGCGTGCGCGTATGAGCGAGGCCGACGCCGCCCAGTGGGACGAAATCCAGCAGTGGAAAGCCTCCCAGCTGAGCGACAAACGCCCCCGCGCTATCACGCAGAAGATGAAGTCGGCAGCCCTGGCACCGGTGGGCAAAGCAGTGTCCATTGCGCGCAAGGTTCCCGGCGGGGAGGCGTTGACCCGAACCATGTCTTCCGCAGCCCTCGGACTGGTCGAGCTGGCTGCCTCCGCGTCCGAGGCCTCGGTGCGCCGCACGCGCATCCTCAAGGCTTATCGCGCGGCCGGACACGACGTGACAAGCCTGCGAGACATCCGCTCCCTGCCCCTCGACCAGGTGCTCGCGGTCAAGCCTCGCCTGAGCCTCGCATACTCGGGTACGGCAGCCGCGGAGGGGGCGGTCAGCGGCGTGTTCGCCTCCGGGGGCTCTCTCGCCGCTGTGCTCGGCATGGGGGTCGCGTCGGCGCCCGGCGTGGGTGTCACGGCCTCGGCGATGGCCGTCGATATCACGACCTTTCTGGCGGCGGCCACGCGTCTCGTCGCCCACACCGCTGCCTACTACGGCTACGACTCCGAGGATCCCTCAGAGCGCCTCTTTTCCACGATGGTCCTCTCCCAGGCGATCGACCCGGCCGGCAGCGGGCGTGACTTCGTCGTCGAAAAGCAGGCGACGATGCTCGCCTTCAACCAGGTGATGCGCGACCTCGCGCGCAAGGGATCCCTCGAGTCGCTCGGCGGAAGCGCGATCGTGAGCGCCATGAAATCACTCTTCTCAGCGATGGGCGTTCGTCTGGCAAGCCGCAAGCTCGCGCAGATCGTTCCCGTCGCCGGAATCGTCGTGAGCGCAGGGCTTAACGCGGCGCTCATGCGCACCATCGGGGAGACGGCAGATCATCTCTACCGGGAACGTTTCCTCGCAGAGCGTTACGGCCACGTGCAAGCGAGCGGCACGTCGACGGACCTCGTGCCATCAACCGGGCCTCAGGAGCTGAGCGTCGACGTCGCGCGTTACGTCGAACTCGCCGAGGCAGAGAGTCACCCGTAGAGGAGTGGCAGTCCCACTCCCTCTGTGACGTGGGCCTCTTTTTTGTAACCGTTGTAGGCTTGGGGTATGACGGATCAGCCGGAGGAAGAGAACAGTACGCGCGACGATATTCGGCAGCGCATGACTGACGACGATCGTGCTCAGTGGGATGCGATCCAGGAATGGAAGGCCGCTCAGGTTAACCCTCGCAGTCCTCGAGTCATCACTCAGCGCATCCGTTCGTACGTGCTCACCCCTTTGAAAAAAGTGGTTGGCTTCGCGGGCAAGATGCCCGGCGTCGCTACGGTTGCCGGCTGGATCTCATCGGCTGTCCTGGGGCTCGTCGAGAAGGCGACAGCAGCCGCTGAATCATCGGTTCGACGCGAACGAATCGTGAAGGCGTATCGCAGGGCCGGCAACGACGTGGAGTGTCTCGAGGACATCCGAAACCTGGACCTGGCAGAGATCCAATCGGTCAGGCCCCACCTGAAGGTGGGATATGCCGCCGTTACCGCGACGGAAGGAGCGGTGAGCAGCGTATTCGCGACGGGAGGGGCGGTTGCGGCCATCCTCGGTCTGGGCATCGCTTCGGCACCCGGTGTTGGTGTGATTGCAGGGGTCATCGGACTTGATATCGCGACGTTCCTGGCCTCCTCTGCGCGCCTCGTGTCACACACGGCTGCGTACTACGGGTATGACACGAAGGATCCAACGGAAAAGCTGTTTTCCGCGATGGTTTTATCCCAGGCGATCGCCCCGCGAAGCACGGCTGATGACCATGTCGTCGAGGAGAAGACCTCGATGCTTGTGTTTAACAAGGTGGTACGCAAGCTCACCAAACGCGGATCGATGGAGAGCGTCGGGAACAATGCGCTGACCGCATCCGTGAACTCTCTCTTCGCGGCTCTCGGAGCGCGTCTCGTCGGCATGAAGATGGCGCAGATCCTGCCGATTATCGGCATCATCGTCGGCATGGTCCTCAACGCCTCCCTCATGCGCACCATTGGCGTGACCGCCGACCATCTCTACCGTGAACGTCTTCTGATCGAACGATACGGACAGGATGACTCCGCGTCCGATGGTGAAGAAGCAGACGATGAAGAGGATCTGGATACGGAAGTCACGCGCTACATCGAGCTCGCCAAGGCCGACAAGCGCCGCTAGCGCGCCCCGGTTGGGTTAGCTCCTCGAGTTCCAGTTCTGCCAGTCGTTCCAGTCGTCGTCCTGAGCGTCGACCGAGATCATCGGCATACGCGCGGACGAGGCCTGGTCCTCGTTCTCCGCCTCAATGGCGTCGTTGTGGTCCTCGCGCTGCTTGCGGCGCTTGCCCCAACCCCAGCGCTTGCGGCGCTTCGACTCGCCCTCCTGTTCGCGGCGCGCCTCCTCATTCCATGAGAATTCGGAGTTCCAATCTTCCTGGAATTGGGCGGGTACCGCCGGTGCCTGGGGCGTGACGGACGGCTGCGGGGCGACGGGTGCCTGGGGAGCCTGCGGCATGGCCGGAGTCTGCGGCACGAACGGAGCCTGCGGCATGGACGTCTGAGGCTCCTGTGTCTGCGCGACCCGAGGCGTTGCAGGCGTGTACGGCGCGGCCGGCGGAACGGAAGCAGCCGCCTGTTCGGGCGCGGCTGGTGCGGCCTCCGTACGTGAAGGTGCAGACCAATCGAAGGAATTCACTCGGCGAACACGCGGGATCTGGGCGGTCGGTAGCTCGCCGTCATCGATCACGGGAACGAACGAGGCCTGCTGCGTAGGTGCGGATACGGGCTCGGGCGCAATGACGGGTTCGGGCTCCGGCTCCGGCTCAGGCTGTGGCTCGGGCTCGGGAACCGCAATCGGCTCCGGCTCGGGCTCGGGTGCGACGATGGGTTCCGGTTCGGGAACCACAATCGGCTCCGGCTCGGGCTCGGGTGCGACGATGGGTTCCGGTTCGGGAACCACAACCGGCTCGGGCTCGGGCTCGGGAACCACAATCGGCTCGGGCTCGGGCTCGGGAACCGCAATCGGCTCCGGCTCGGGCTCGGGTGCGACGATGGGTTCCGGTTCGGGAACCACAATCGGCTCCGGCTCGGGCTCGGGTGAAGGCACGACCTGAGGAATCGTGACCGGCGCGAGTCGCGGAATTGGAATGCGCGTCGGTGTCGGAATTGTCTCGGGTTCGGCCTCGGGTACGATGACGGGTTCCGGTTCGGGCTGAGGAACAACGATGGGTTCCGGCTCCGGTTCCGGTTCGGGCTGGGGGATGATGATCGGCTCGGGCTCGGGCTGAGGAACGACGATGAGTTCCGGCTCGGGCTCGGGTACGGGGACGGGTTCCTGCTCCGGTTCCGGTTCGGGCTGGGGGATGACGATCGGTTCAGGCTCGGGCTGAGGAACGACGATGGGTTCCGGCTCCGGTTCAGGCTGGGGGATGGCGATCGCTTCGGGCTTAGGCTCGGGCTGAGGAACAACGATGGGTTCTGGCTCAGGTGCGACGGCATGCCGAACCTTCGGGATCAGCATTGTTGCAGGAGCATCATCTTGGTCTGCGGGCGGCACCGGCACAGGGTCCGAGACGCGCGACTCGCTATGGGCACGCTCAGTTGCCGGGTGCTCGTGGTAGACCTCGGCCTCGCGCGTGACGGCCTTAGCCGTCGAGACCTGCTCAGCCGGGATGTCCCCGGCGGGCGCAGGAGCGGGCGCGGGAGCAGGATCTGCCGGAGCTGAGGGCACATAGCGATCGGAGCGAGGCTGGGGGGTGCCTGTAATCGCAGTGGCGTCCTGCCCCTGGGGGAAACCCGGAGCATAGTTCGCAGCAGGTGCATCCGACCCCTGAGCCATCGGCTGCATCGGCTGTGTCGGCTGCGCAGGGAAAACGGCGGGGCGGTGCCCGTTGCGCGAGCGCCTGCGCTTCGGAGGCTTCGCTCCCTGAACGGGAGCCTCGGGTGCGGGAGCCGCAGGTTCGGGACGCGACTTGTGCTGCCAGACAAAGCCGGTATCACGCGGCTTGGGCTGTGGGAGCGAGGCGAGATCGAGCGCAGACGAATCGGCTGCGGAGGGGCGTCGCGCCTCCTCGGGCGAAACCGTTGCTCCTCGGCCCTGATCCACCGCCGGGGCGGTGGCAGTCCGTGGTGACATGTCTGCGGATCGCTCCGGAGCGTAGGGCCCCGAGGCCTGCGTCCCCTGAGGGGCGCTCGGGCGACGTGCGTGGGATGGAGATGCGCTCTGTCCCACGCCCTGCGCGGACTCCTTCGAGCGCTTCGAGCGAACCACGTAAATGATGATGACGACGACCAGCACGATGACGATGAGGCCGACGATTAAGGCGATCAGCAGCCCGAGAGAGGGACCCGAAGAAGAATCGGAATCGGATGAGGCAGGGGTTGTGTTGTCGGAGGCTGTTTTACTCCCGGGCACGGGTGTTGCGCCCCACGGATCCTTCAGCGCGTTCGCACCGGCCGCCGCGGACGGATTCCCGCCGGCGGCAAGTGTTCCTTTCACCGTGATGACCTGCGGGACAGTGCCCGTCCACGTCGACACGGAGAGTGCTCGTCCCTCGTAGGTCGTTGCAGAGGTCGCTGCGCCCGATGTTGCGGACTGCACTTCGCCTTCGACGCTGAGAGACACGGAGGCGAAAGTGAGGGAAGCACCGAACGTTTTCCGATACGCGGCAAGGGTCTGGTCGGTGCGAGCGGAGAGCACGAATGTCCCCGAGTTCTGGAGGGTGAACTCGGATTCATCCTGGGCGCGCGTGTACATCAGCTGCATATGGCAGATAGTGGCGTCGTCGTGCGTCACGAACTCGACGTGCTGGTCCGTGGAACTACCCGCGTATGGTGTGCATGTGGATTCACTCATCGTCCGAGAGGGATCGACGATGGTCAAGGTGTCGACGAGCTGGCCGTCCTTGGTGAGGACGTATGCCTCCGATAGGGTCGGGGCGTCTGCTGCGTGAGCGCCGAATACGACCGTCGACGTGATGAGCAAAGCCCCGAGCGTGGCGCACAGGGCGCGAAAGAATCGCATGCAGTCCTCCTGATATGAACCACTCGATTATCGTCTGTTCGTGGATACAAAGCAACGAGGGGCGCGAGTAGTGATCTAGACTGACCGGTCGTCAAATAATAGTGTGGAGGCTGTCAAAGGCGCGCGTCCTGTATTGACAAGGTGTGATCGTGTCCTGTCACGTAGTATGACAGGTATCTACCTAAGGTCAGGTTTTCGATGACTGGTTGGGTGAAAAACTGATGAACTGAGGAGGGGCCCTGTGAAGTGTCGACCTGCCACGCGTGCTGATATTCCCGAGATGACACGAATTATCACCGAGGGATTCCTTGACTATCCCTTGCATATCATGCTGAAGCCCTACCTCTACCGGCCGGTGCATTACCCGGAATGCGTCACTGTAATCAATCGCATGCTTGCGGATTCGTACCAGCGGGTCCGTCATGCCCTCGTCGTTGAGCATGAAGGGCGGGTTGTGGGCGCGGCACTCCTGCACGATCGCAAGGTTGGATTTGTCCGGAGCTTCCTCAGTGGCGGGTATGAGTTCTTTCGCTATGCATCGCCCTTGCTCGTGAAAGAGTTCTCGGACGCTGTGGATTCAGGGGACCAAGTGACGGCTGAGAAAGGTGACTTCGACTGGTATCTGGAGGTGCTCTCCGTCGATAAGCAGATGCGAGGGCGTGGTGTCGGTCGTTGGCTCGTCTCGCAGGTTCTTCCGGACTATGTGGCCAAACGTGGTGGGCGCGCGTATGGATTTGTGACGTCCACCGAAGAGAACGCACGCTTTTACCTCAATGGTGGGTGTGAGCTTCTGGATCGATTCGACATACATATGCGCGATGAAACATGTCCGATTTGGTCCTTTCAGAGGCGCGCAGAGCGTCTTTGATGAGCGATCCAACGGGTCAATTGCGTTGTGCTCCGGCCCTTCGTCTGCAGCCTAGTCTTTTCGCAGGTCGTAGCGCGTGATGCACGTCCCGCAGTTCCGCTTGACTTCAAGGGCTTGAGGTCTTTTAGGGTGAAGCTATGGCAGGAACTGGCTCCGGGCGCACGTACTCCATTAAGGAGGTAGCGGCGCTCGTTGGCTTGCCCCCGTCCACCCTGCGCTATTACGAGGATGTCAGCGTTATTCCTGCCATCGCTCGCGATGCCTCGAGCGGGCATCGCATATACACCGAGGATGATCTCGAGCTACTGACCTGGGTGTCGTGCCTGTCTGCATCCGGGATGTCGATCGCGGACATGCGCGAATATGTCCGCTCCGGCCTGGGTGGGGACAGGGACATCTCCGAGTTCGTGACCCGGCTGGAACAGCAGGATGCCCGCCTCCAGGAGGAGGCGCAGATTATTGACCTTCGTCGTGAGTTCTTGCGCACAAAGATTGCTTACTGGCGCGCGATCAAACACGAGGATGTCGCAGAAGCTGAGCGCTTGGATATCGATGCGCGCGCGCTCGCGGAGCGTCTCAAGAAGTGGTCAATGCGTTCGTGAAAGCCTAGTGGGGCGGTCTTCATGCCTGCTCCGAACGCCGCCCCGCTAGGGGGCACGGGGCCGCGTATCCCGGTTGGATGCGCGGCCCTCATTCATGGTCGCCCCGGAGTCCAGTAGGGGATGTGTTGTCTCAGGTAGGCCATCTCTCGCTCGATCGTTGGAGCAAGGTGCTCCCAGGTGAGCGCGTCGTCCCCGTGCCACGCGATTTCGCCGATGACGAGGAGCCTGGGGAGGAGGTGGTAAAAGAGCAGGTCTGGGGTCGTTACCGAAGTGGACCAGGCAACGGCCTCGACGCCTTTGAGTCGCTCGCTGTGAAGCATGGGCGGGAGCTGCTCGGCGATCTGGCGCGCGGTGAGTGGGGGCTGTGGTGACGAGGAATCGAGTGAGGGGTGGCTGAGGGTTAGCAGGTCGGAGTCTGCGAGTACCCATGAGGCACCCGACGTGGCTGCGTCCTCGTTCTCGGTTCCACTGTGGCGTGAGGAGAGGAGGATCGTCCCAGGTGGTGGGCCGCCGTAGGCGTGGATTGCCGTGTCCCATGCGGCCGCGCGCCGGCCATGGAAGTGGAGGACGCGCATGGCTCTGTCGATGAAGAGGCGCTCAATGTCTCGTCCGGAGCCGAGGCCAGCCCGTGCGAGCCGTCGGTCCCGTTCCCATGGGCTCCAGTCCGTGCGGGGTATGCCGATGTGGATGATGGGGGAGGGGAATAGATCGCAGGCGTGATGGAAGGCGGCCTCGACGAATTGGAGGGATGAGGCGAGGGGCCACAGCGTTGAGTTGTCCTCTTGGGGGGAGACGAGGTCGGGGTTGCCCACGTGCGGGTATGCGCGGATTGCAGCGCCGGCTGCGGATGGGATTGAGATTTCCGGAATGATGCGCACGTCCCGCTGCGCGGCGAAGCGAACGAGGTGTCGAATGTTTGCGTCGGAATAGAAACCCTGAGTGGTGCGTGCGGGTGACGTACGCCATGAGCCTGATTGCTGGGGTGTGCACGTGCGGTCGTACCAGTGTGCCGGATTTCGTGGAATCTGTGCTCCGACAGATGTGAGCGCCGGGTAGCCGGGTACTGGGAGACGCCAGCCTGCGTTGTCTGTCAGATGCCAGTGCAGGATGTTCAGGCGGTAACGCGCCATGACGGTGATGATGAGCTCCATGACGGGCACTGACCAGAATGTGCGTGCGGAGTCAATGAGGAGGCCGCGCCACGAGCATGCCGGTGGCTTGGTGGGATCGTGAGGGAAGGGGGAGGGTGATGTCGCCATTGCGTCTCCTAGAGGTGGACTTATTAAAGTGTAACAAGCGTCACTTATGCTGAGGGTCGGTTTAAAGGGTGTCAATCTCTTCAGTTTCAAGGGAAATGGTGAATATCTTCCGACTGTCGGGTTTGTCATTTAGGGATACAATACCTCTGCTAATGTGAACCTAGTCATACTCGAAGAGGAGTGTTTTATGCTGTCGACTGACACAGTGTCTCTGAACCCCAACCCGCTGGTGCAGGCCCTCGGAAAGCCCGCGAAGGAATTCACGAAAGCCGACATCATCGGCTACATCGAAGACAATGACATCCAGATGCTCAACCTCCGCTATGTCGGAGGGGATGGGCGTCTGAAGACCCTGAACTTCGCGATCCAATCCAAGGCTCACCTGGACCGGGTGCTGACGCTCGGAGAACGCGTCGACGGTTCCTCGCTGTTCGCATTCGTCGAGGCGACCTCCTCGGACCTGTATGTCGTGCCGCGCGTGGCCACGGCGTTCCTCAATCCCTTCGCGCACATCCCGACCGTGGATATTCTGTGTGGCTTCTACGATGTTGACGGCCAGCCCCTGGCCTCGGCGCCCCAGGAAATCCTGCGCAAGGCGCAGCGTGCGCTCAAAGAGGAGACGGGCTGCGAACTGCAGGCACTCGGCGAACTCGAGTACTACCTATTCTCGGAAGAAGAAGAACTATTCCCCGTCGAGCCCCAGCGCGGCTACCACGAGTCCGGTCCCTTCTCGAAGTGGGAGGACGTGCGCACGGAGACACTCGCACACCTCGTTGCCATCGGCGCCTCGGTGAAGTACGCCCATTCCGAGGTCGGTAACTTCGTTGCCGACGGACGTCAGATGGTTCAGCAGGAGATCGAGTTCCTGCCCGTCGACGCCTTGGACGCGGCCGACCAGATGGTGCTCGCCAAATGGGTGCTGCGCGAAGTTGCCCATTCCTATGGCATTCATGTCTCCTTCTCGCCGAAGATCGCCGTGGGACAGGCGGGTTCCGGCATGCACTTCCATACCCGCATCGTGAAGGACGGCGTCAACCAGTTCTCGACGGGGTCTGGTCTGACGGACACCGCGCTCAAGGTGATTGGCGGCTACCTGTCGCATGCGGCATCACTGACCGCATTCGGCAACACGGTCCCCACCTCGTTCCTGCGTCTTGTTCCCCACCAGGAAGCACCGACCTCGATCTGCTGGGGCGATCGCAACCGTTCCGTGCTCGTGCGCGTCCCACTCGGCTGGCAGAACATCGACGATTCGATGTTCCGTGATGCCAACCCCATCGAGCCGCCGATCGCCGACCTGCCCAATGACTCTCAGACGGTGGAGCTGCGCAGCCCCGACGGGTCCGCAGCGGTCCACCTGCTTCTTGCAGGCATCGCCGTCGCCGCGCGTCTCGGCCTGACACAGCCGGGCATGGAAGAGTACGCGCGTGAGCGCAAGGTCGACGGCGACGCCTCTCAGACCCCCGGCCTCGACCAGCTGCCGGCCTCCTGCTTCGAGGCTGCCGACAGGCTTCTCGCCCAGCGCGCGGACTATGAAGCGAAGGATGTCTTCCCGGCAGGCCTCATCGACTCGTGGGCGTCCCGCCTCATCGACCTGGGAGACGAACACCTGCGTGATGACCTGGCAGACTCGCGCGTGTCAGTCGAGGAACTTGTGGAGCGCTACTTCCACATCGGCTGATCCATCGACAAGTGGCCCCGACCTCGTCCCCGAGGTCGGGGCCACTGTGGTCCATGGACGCCTAAGAGTGGTCGGGCGGGGAAAAGCGCTCAGTGGCTGACTGAGCGTCAGGACGGTCGCAGGCCTGAGCACTCGCGGGTGCATTCTCCTCGGACGTTGACGAGGTCGGCGCGAGAGACCGCCTCCCGTAGGGGGTGGCAGCGCTCTTGCGCGTCGAAGCGGAGCGTCGCTGCGCGTCACGCAGCGTAGCGTCACGCTCGAACTGCGCGTCCGCAGCCACCTGGCGCGAGCGCGCAGATCGTCGCGCGAGACCAGTGATGACAGCCAGCGCAAGGACGCCGCCCGTGATGGCCGCGATCGGTGTCAGCGACCGTGCAGTGGAGGTGTGCACCCGCCCGTCGGAGGATGCTGCAACGGGTGCCGACGGCGATGGGCTAGGGGAGGGCGCCGCGGTGGGCGCATCGGTGTCAACAGTGCCCGTCGCGCTCACGTTGCCGGTGACATCGTGCCAGGTGACCGTGCTCGCGTCCGTCTTCGTCGAAGCCCCGGGGGTGGTGATCTGCCCGTCGTTCGAGGCCTCGACGATGACGGAGCTGTGCGCGATCAGAGTGACGGACTCGATGGACGCAACAGCGTCGGGCGTTGCGAAGCCCTCCAGGAGACGCGTCGACGTCGACTCGAAGTGGAAGACCCCGCCGTCGTCGACCGAGACGACCTCAGCGCCGCCGTCCTCAAGGTCCCACGTGAAACGGCACCCGTCCACGCCGTCGACCGTCACGAGGAGGGAAGACGTCGCCTTGGCGGCCGTGCCCATCGACTGACACTGCTCGCCAATGAGCGCCTGATCCGTCACCAGCGTCACCTGATGGGTCGCGCTGACGCCCGGCGTCATTTCGTAGACCTCGGCCAGGCGGATCTGCGTCGGGTTGTCGGCGAGCGTTGCAGCCCCGCCCGCGGTCAGGGTGAGAGCCCCCGCGGTACCGAGCAACGCTCGCACACACCTCATGCGGCCTCGTCCTCCGCGCGCAGGCGAGGAACCGACGTCTTCTCCGGGCGGATCCCCACCTTGTCCGCGTAAAACGCGCGGATAACCTCCATGTCGGCGCGCACGTCGCCCGTCAGCTGGTACGTCGGACCCCAGCCGAAGGTGCGGGTGTTGCGGTCAATAAAGCCGAGTTGAATCGGCACGCCCGCCTCCATCGCGATCCGGTAGAAACCGGACTTCCAGTAATCGCGGCGCGAACGCGTGCCCTTCGGGGTGATGCACAGCGTGAATGAATCCGCCTCGCGGATGCGCGAAGCGACCTGGTCGACGAGGCCGTGCGCGGCGCTGCGCTCCACCGGGACGGCGCCGATCTTCTTGACGAACCAGCCGAGCAGCGGCGCCTTGACGACGGAATCCTTCACCAAGAATGAGAACGTGCGCCCCGACTTCCACATGGAAATCGCCATGAAGACGCCATCCCAATTCGAGGTGTGCGGAGCACCGATGACGATGACCTTGTCCGGCAGGGGCTGGGTGGTCAGCTTCCACCGGGAAACGGACAGGTACGCGGACGCGATCGCGGAGGTGAGAGCCATGGGGGCCTTTCTGGTCGTAGCTGGAGCTAATCCTACCCGTGGGGCGGTCAGTCCAGTGACTCCACGGCGAGCGTCTGCGTCATGATGTGGGGATGCCCCGGCCACAGCGTGAGCGCCCGCTCGCGCACCGCCGCCGTCTCCACGCACACGAAGTTCTGCCACTCGCCCTCACCGATGTCGCTCATGGTGGCAGCGCCCTGCGACCAGGGATTCCACACGATCGTCGAGCCCGAGCCGTTCTTGTGCACGACGATACGCCGTCCCAGCTTCGGGTCGATGACCTGGACCTGCGCCGTGGAGGTGTAGACGCGGTCGGTGGGGCCAATGAAGGTGATGTCGCCGCTCTGGGTGGCATAGCGCTCCCGGACCTTGTCGTAGTAGCGCTCGCCGTCCAATCCCTCCACCGTCACGTCCTTGACGTCGCCGACGTGCAGGTAGGTGTGTAGGGCCGCCTCGATCGCGAAGGGGTGGTCGTCCTCGTTCGTGAGAGTCAGGGTTGTGTTCAGTTCGTCCCCCGCGGATACGTCAAGGCGTGCGCAGAACGAATGGGGATAGAGCAAGGAGGTTTCGCCCGTGTGGTGCAGCTCGAAGGAGAACGAGGCCGGGGCGTCGTCCGCGGGCAGGGCGGACGAGCGTAGCGTCCAGAGTGACGTGCGGGCAAACCCGTGCGCACCTGCGCCGTCCCCCGGCCTTGTCGGCGAATCGGTGGGGCTGCCGAACCAGGGGAGGCACAGGGGGATGCCGCCGCGGATCGCCTTCGTGCCGTCAAGCACCGCGCGGGAGGAAAGCCACAGGACATCGGAATGGCCGGTGGGGCGCCATGACAAGAGGTGTGCACCGAAGGGGGTGACAAGGGCCGAGGCCGCGGAAACCTCTGCGCTGAGCGTCGCGATGTCAGTCATAGTATTCAGTAAACGCCATCGCTTGTTATCGAGCAAATAGACCGGCCGGAGGTCGCTGAGATGGCCACCTGATGACCGTGACGTGGTGGAATTCGCAGGGTGGGGATCGCATTGCCCGTCGTTGAGTCGATATTCTTGAGGACGTATGTGCGTGAAATCGGTTCGAACCGCTCGTCTTCGCGACGTGCTCGCCCCCAACGCGCATAAATCTGTATCCACATTTGAGGAGTCCACATATGTCCACGCGTCCCGACCTGCGAAACGTCGCGATCGTCGCACACGTCGATCACGGAAAGACCACGCTGGTTGACGCAATGCTCTGGCAATCCGGAGCGTTCTCCGAGCGTGACACGGTCGAAAAGACCGGTGAGCGCGTCATGGACTCCGGCGATCTCGAGCGCGAGAAGGGCATTACCATTCTCGCGAAGAACACCGCCGTCCACTATCGCGGCCCCGCCGCACAGGCTCTCGGCCTGGAAGATGGCGTCACCATCAACGTCATCGACACCCCCGGCCACGCCGATTTCGGTGGCGAGGTTGAGCGTGGCCTGTCGATGGTCGACGGCGTCGTCCTCATGGTTGATGCCTCCGAAGGTCCGCTCCCGCAGACGCGCTTCGTGCTGCGTAAGGCCCTCCAGGCTCACCTGCCCGTCATCGTCGTCGTCAACAAGGTCGACCGCCCCGACTCGCGCATCGAAGAGGTCGTCTCCGAGACCACCGACCTGCTGCTCTCGCTGGGCGAGGACCTCATGAATGAGGGCATCGACATCGACGTGGACTCTCTCATGGACGTCCCCGTCGTCTACGCCTCCGCCAAGGCCGGCAAGTGCTCCCTGGAGAACCCGGGCGACGGCCAGCTGCCCACCGAGGACCTTGAGCCCCTGTTCGAGACCATCCTCAACCGTATCCCCGGCCCCTCCTACGACGAGGACATGCCGCTGCAGGCACACGTCACCAACCTGGACGCTTCGCCGTTCCTGGGCCGTCTCGCCCTGCTGCGCATCCACAATGGCACCCTCAAGAAGGGCGCGGACGTGGGCCTGGCGCGCCACGACGGCACGATCCAGCGCGTCCACATCTCCGAGCTGCTGGCCACCGAGGGCCTCGAGCGCGTGTCCACCGACTCCGCTGCCCCCGGCGACATCGTCGCCGTCGCCGGTATCGAGGACATCATGATCGGCGAGTCCCTCGTCGACCTCGATGATCCGCGTCCTCTCCCGCTCATCACGGTCGACGACCCGGCCATCTCGATGACCATCGGCATCAACACCTCGCCCATGGCGGGCCGCGTGAAGGGCGCCAAGGTCACGGCCCGTCAGGTCAAGGATCGCCTCGACCGCGAGCTCATCGGCAACGTGTCCCTGAAGGTCCTGCCCACCGAGCGCCCCGACGCCTGGGAGGTCCAGGGCCGTGGCGAGCTCGCCCTGGCAATCCTCGTTGAGCAGATGCGCCGCGAGGGCTTCGAGCTAACCGTCGGCAAGCCGCAGGTCGTCACCAAGGAGATCGACGGCGTCCTCAGCGAGCCCATGGAGCGCATGACGATCGACATCCCCGAGGAATACCTCGGCGCGGTGACGCAGCTGATGGCCGCCCGCAAGGGCCGCATGGAGACCATGGCAAACCACGGTTCGGGCTGGATCCGCCTGGAATTCGTGGTTCCCGCGCGAGGCCTCATCGGATTCCGCACGCGTTTCCTCACCGAAACGCGCGGCACCGGCATCGCCTCGTCCATCGCTGACGGCTACGCGCCCTGGCAGGGCACCATCGAGCAGCGCCTCACGGGCTCCCTCGTCGCCGACCGCGCCGGCCAGGCCACGCCGTACGCCATGACGAACCTGCAGGAGCGCGGCTCCTTCATCGTCGAGCCTTCCTCCGAGGTCTACGAGGGCCAGGTTGTGGGCGAAAACCCGCGCGGCGAGGACATGGACGTGAACATCTGCCGCGAAAAGAAGCAGACCAACACCCGCAGCGCGACCGCCGACGTGTACGAGTCGCTGACCCCCTCGCGCAAGCTCACCCTCGAGGAGTCCCTCGAGTTCGCAGCCAACGACGAGTGCGTCGAGGTCACGCCCGAGGCCGTGCGCGTGCGCAAGGTCGTCCTGGACGCCCAGGAGCGCTTCAAGATCGCCGCCCGCGAGCGTCGCGCCAACCGCTGAACTGCCTCGCCCTCCGCTCGCTAGATGGTGGGCGGAGGCGGCACGCGCTTGCCTGTCACCATCGTGCGGGCATCCACGCGGACCGGCCCGCGCCTCGTCGCAACGGTGACGTGCGTGGGAGCAACCTCGAGCGCCTCTCCGAGCGCATCGTGCAGCCCGTCTGCCAGGCGGTAGCGGATGACGATCCTCTCGCCGACCCTGAAGCTCATCCACGGCAAGGCGGGAATTGCGCCAGGTGCGCGTGCGGAAATTTCCTCGCGCGCCCCATCCGTTCCGTTCGATGGAATCGGCGTATTTCCGCCGCTTGTGGCGATCTTTGTGGCGCGGGGTGACTCGGGGTTGCTCATACGTGAATAATAGAATCAACGAGTCTTTAGAACTGACCAGGAGGAACGTCTCATGACCTACGTCATCGCGCAGCCCTGCGTGGACGTCAAGGATCGCGCATGCGTGGACGAGTGCCCCGTCGACTGCATCTACGAGGGTGCCCGTTCGCTCTACATCCACCCCGAGGAGTGCGTGGACTGCGGCGCATGCGAGCCCGTGTGCCCGACCGAGGCCATCTTCTACGAGGACGACCTGCCCGATGAGTGGTCGGACTACCTGCGCGCCAACGCCGAATTCTTCAACGAGCTGGGCAGCCCCGGCGGCGCCCAGAAGACCGGCGTCCAGGACTTCGACGATTCGATGATCACCGCGCTGCCGCCTCAGAATGAGGACTGGAAGGCCGAAAACCTCTGACAGTCGATAGGGTAGGGGTATGACCACGATCCTTCCCCGCCCCCTTGACCTGCCCGAATTCCCCTGGGATCAGCTGGCACCCGCAAAAGCGCGCGCGGCCGGCCATCCCGGGGGAATTTGCGATCTCAGCGTCGGAACACCCGTCGACGATACGCCCGCGTTCATCCGCGAGGCCCTGGCCGACGCATCCAACGCGCACGGCTACCCGACGGTGATTGGCACTACCGAGGTGCGCGATGCGATCCTTGCGTGGGGACAGCGACGGGGCATGGTCGACGTTGGCCGCGGCGGCGTGGTCCCCACGATCGGATCGAAGGAAGCAGTCGCCTGGATTCCCGCCCTCCTGGGTGTGTGCGCGGGCGACGCCGTCCTCGTGCCCGAGGTTGCCTACCCGACCTACGACATCGGTGCCCGGCTCGCGGGTGCCACGCCCGTCGCCGTGGATCCGACGAACCCCGAGCGCTGGCCCGAGGCCGCGCTCGTCTACCTGAACTCCCCGGGCAACCCCGACGGCCACGTGATGAGCAAGGACGAGCTGCGCGCGGTCGTCGCCTGGGCGCGTGCCCACGGCGCAGTCGTCGTCTCCGACGAGTGCTACGCGGCGCTGCCCTGGTCCGAGCCCTACGTGAGCGAGGGCGTGCCCTCTCTGCTCGACACGGACGTGTGCGACGGCGACGCGAGCGGTCTGCTCGTCCTGTACTCGCTGTCCAAGCAGTCGAATCTTGCGGGCTACCGAGGCGCCCTCATCTACGGTGATCCCGCGCTGGTCGCCCCCATCGTGAGCGTGCGCAAGCACTCCGGGCTCATGGTGCCCGCCCCGGTTCAGCACGCGATGGCGGTCGCCCTCCGCGACACTGAGCACGTGGAGCGCCAGCGCGGCGTCTATGCGGCGCGTCGTGCCCTCCTCCTCGATGCGCTGACCGATGCTGGCCTCGACGTCGACCCCGACAGCGCCGCTGGCCTGTACCTGTGGGTCGCCGACCCTGCCAACCCGACCGACTCATGGGCGCTCGTGAACCACCTGGCCGACCTCGGCATTCTCGCGGCGCCCGGCGACTTCTACGGCACGGCCGCCCACGGGCGCGTGCGCGTGGCCCTGACCGCCACCGACGAGCGCGTGGCTGCCGCAGCGAAGCGCATCCGCGAGGCATGGAACGTGCGCTGAGAGACGCGTCGATACAACGAGGCCGGGGCCACCCGCGTACACTGCGCACGGGTGGCCCCGGCCTGGTTGATAGGAAAACTCAGTTCGACGCGTGCAGTGCGTCGTTGAGCTCGATGCCCACCACGCCCGCGCGGGCAATGGCCTCGATACGGCCGGTCTGGGAGTTGCGGCGGAACAGGATGTTCGACGCACCCGACAGCTCGCGGGCCGCAATCGTGCGCGGCTCGGCCTCGCCGGAGGAATCAATGAGCGTGACCTTCGCGCCGGCGGTCACGTACAGGCCGGCCTCGACCACGCAGTCGTCGCCCAGAGCGATGCCCAGGCCCGAGTTCGCGCCCAGGAGGCAGCGCTCGCCCAGGCGCACGCGCTGCTTGCCGCCGCCCGAGAGAGTGCCCATCGTGGAGGCGCCGCCGCCCACATCCGAGCCGTCGCCGATGACGACGCCCTGCGAGACGCGGCCCTCGACCATCGAGCGGCCCAGCGTGCCGGCGTTGAAGTTGACGAAGCCGGCGTGCATGACGGTCGTTCCCTCGGAGAGGTAGGCACCCAGGCGCACGCGCGTGCCGTCGGCAATGCGCACGCCGGTCGGCAGCACGTAGTTGACCATCGGCGGGAACTTGTCGACGCCCTGCACGGTCACGGGGTGGCCGTCACGGGCGCGCAGGCGCAGGCGGGTGGCCTCAAAGTCTGCGACAGCGCACGGGCCGGCGTCCGTCCACACGACGTTGGGCAGCACCGCGAAGATACCGTCCAGGTTGATCGTGTTGGGTGCCACCAGGCGGTGGGAGAGCAGGTGCAGGCGCAGGTAGGCGTCCTCCGTCGAGGCGGGGGCCTCTTGCAGGTCAATCGTCGTGTTCACGACGACGGTGCGCACGCGGCGCGCGTCATCGACGCGTTCCAGCACGGACAGCGAGGTCGCCAGTTCCTCGTCGGTGCCGGGCTCGCCCAGGTGCGGGGCGGGGTACCACGTGTCGAGTGTCGTTCCGTCCAGAGTGATCGTTGCGAGGCCGATGCCCCATGCAGTGCTGTTGTCCATGTCCCTACAGTACGGGGCGATGGGAGGGGGACAAGCGCTGAAACTCAGGGGCGCGGCGCATCCCACAGGTGGGGCCAGAATACGCCGAGCTCGGTGGCCATGGACCGCAGCAGGGGCAGGGAGATGCCGACGACCGAGTGATAATCGCCTGTTACGCCCTCGATGAAGGGCCCGCCGAGCCCATCGACCGTAAACGAACCGGCAACGTGCAGGGGCTCGCCGGTGGCCACGTATGCGTCGATCTCGGCATCCGAGATGTCCCCGAAGTGGACCTGGGTCGAGGCGGAGCGGGTGAGGCTTGCGCTTACCGTGCGTTCCTCGGCTGTGCCTTCGTACCTCGACGAGGCCGGGGCGAGGATAGCCGCGCAGTGGCCTGTCCACAGGGTTGCGGTCGTGCGGCGCATGGCGCGGATGCGCTCGCGTGCGACGTCGGGAGTGTGGGGCTTGCCCAGCATCTGGCCGCCGATCTCGAGCATTGAGTCGCAGCCGACGACGAGGACGGGCTCGCCCTCGGGAAGGTCGGAAACCTTGCCGGGGGCGCTCAGTGAGGCGCAGACATCCGAGCACTTAGCTGCTGCGAGCGCTGCGACTTCGTCGGCGGGGGTGGTTGTGCCGCCGCAAAAGGCTCGACCTCCGGGGAGTGCGGCGAGGATGGCGTCCTCGTCAACCGTTGATACATGAACGATTGGTGTGATGCCCGCCGCAATGAGGGTCGCGCGGCGGGCGGGGGATGCTGAGGCAAGAACAAGGCGCATGAGGACATTGTCTCCCAACGTGCTTCCTGCGCACAGACAAGGTGCAATTTGGTGCAGGAATCTCGGTTTTCGCAGGTAAACGTGCAATTCTCTAGAGAAAAACCCATCAGACTACTACAATTGTCAATGTGCGAGGTCGCATTCCCGATGTGACTTTGAAAAGTGATCTGATATACCGTTACCCGCTGATGTGGTGTTGAGTCAGCTCAAAGAGGAGGGATTTGCGATGGATGAGCGCGCGGCTTCGTCCCCTGCAACTCCTGATGACCTGACCGCAACAAGCTACGTTCCTCAGCTGCTCGGTGGTCATCTGACGTATTCCGCCCGCGACATTGCGGAGGCGACGAATACGCCTATCGAGCGCGTCTTCCGTTTCTGGATCGCCCTCGGCTTCCAGGCTCCTACCGCCGATGACAAGGTTTTTTCGCAGCGCGACCTGGATGTTTTCAGTCGCTGGCATGAGCTTGTCGAATCGGGCGGCATTGATACATCGACCTCTCGTTCCCTCCTGCGCGCGAACGCTCACCTGGCCGACCGTCTGGCTCTGTGGCAGTTCGAGGCCCTGGTCGAGGACTCGATGCGTCGCTTCATGCTGGATGACACGACTGCTCGTATGTACGTGCTCGACCATATGCGTGAGTACATCGACGTCTTCCAGGAGATGTTCACCTATGCGTGGCGGCGTCAGCTTGAGGCAGCGCTGTCCCGTTTCGACCGCGAGGTCTCCCAGCGCGGGCATGAGGAGCGCCATAATCGTTTCCCGCTCAACCGCTGCCTTGGCTTCGTGGACATGGTGTCCTACACGTCCTCCTCGACGATCCTCGGTGACGCTCTCGTGGGGCTCATTGAGCGCTTCGAAGAAGAGAGTCGTAACGCCGTCATTGAGGAGGGCGGTCGCGTCGTCAAGATGATCGGCGATGCTGTCCTCTACATTGCGGACGATCTGTCGACCGGCCTGCGCGTGGCCACGTCTCTGATTGAACGCCTCAATGCTGATGATGAGATGCTGCCGGTGCGTGCCTCGTTCGTGCGCGGCGATGTGTTCTCGCGTTCGGGCGATGTCTTCGGCCCCACCGTCAACCTTGCATCTCGCCTCGTGGATATCGCGCCGGTGGGCAAGATCCTGACGGATCCGACCACGGCTGCCGCCATCGCGGCCGGCGAGGTCGGTGACGGATATGAGCTCGAAGAGTTCCCGACCGCAGACTTGCGTGGTTTCGGTCCGGTCTCGCCGTACCTGCTCTCGAGCGTTGTCAACTAACGTTCATCTCGCAGTGTGAACGAGTGCCTGATTGGCCCGGATAACGGGTCAAGAAAGGTGCAAGTTTTGGTTCGGAATTGCTAAGATGAACGCGTGACTACAGTTCTCCTCGTTGAAGACGATCCGGCCATCTCTGAGCCCCTTGCCCGCGCGCTGGGCAGGGAGGGCTACGACGTGCGTGCACACGCGACGGGCGCTGAGGCCCTCGCCGATGTGCGTGGCGTTGACCTGGTCGTCCTGGACCTCGGTCTGCCGGACATGGACGGCCTGGATGTCGCTCGCGAGATCCGCTCCTCCGGCAACCGAGTCCCGATCCTGATCCTCACCGCCCGCACGGACGAAGTTGACATGGTTGTCGGCCTCGACGCCGGTGCAGATGACTACGTGACGAAGCCGTTCCGTCTGGCCGAGCTTCTTGCCCGCGTGCGCGCCCTCCTGCGCCGCCAGGCCGCGGAACCCGTCGAGGGTGAGCTGCGCGCGCAGGATATTCGCATGGATGTCGCCGCACATCGCGCCTTCGTCGGTGATGTCGAGCTGAGCCTGACGGCCAAGGAATTCGACCTCTTGCGCGTCCTCCTGCGCGAGGCCGGATCCGTCGTCGCCCGCGACACCCTCATGCGCGAGGTCTGGGGCTCGGATCCGACCGGCTCTACGAAGACCCTCGACATGCACGTGTCGTGGCTGCGTCGCAAGCTCGGCGACGACGCAACCGACCCGCACTACATCACGACCGTCCGCGGGATGGGTTTCCGCTTCGAAAACGCTCGCTGAACGCCGCTGAGGGAGGCTCGTCATGCGCGCACGCGCGGTGAGGATGATCGTCTCGGTCGTCGCCGTCGTGTGCCTTCTGATGGGACTCCCCGGCGCCTTCTTCGCGTCCGTCTCCATCTGGGCGTCCGAGCAGCGAGGCCTTGAGGTCCAGTCCCAGTCGATCTTGCAGAGCGTTGAACGCAGGTGGGCGGCGGGGGAGAGCACCGACCCCGCGACCCTTGCGTCGCTCGTCACCGATCAGGCGAAGAGCCGGGGCGGCGAACTCGCGTATCGGATTAAGGTTCCCGATGCGAACCTCGTCACCAACGCGAAGATCATCCCGGGCCGCACCATGACGGCCATCGCCTCGTCCCCCAGCGGAATCTCCGTCCAACTCACCTCATCCGCGTCGGCGGCACTGTCGCGCATTGCGTGGACGTGCTCGCTTTTCGGAGCTGGCATGGCCCTGTCGATGCTGATCGGCTGGCTCATGGCTCGTGCCCTGTCGCGCGATCTGTCCGCTCCCCTCATCTACCTGGCCGCCCAGGCTGAGCAGATCGGTTCGGGCGGTGTGCGCGCCCGTGTCGAGAAGTCCGGCATCGAGGAAATCGACCTGGTCTCCGAGGAGCTGGCCCGCACCGGTGAACGTATGGCGGGCCGACTCGCGGCTGAGCGTCAGGCGGCCGCCGATGCCTCGCACCAGCTGCGCACCCCTCTGACGGCACTGTCTATGCGCCTGGAGGAGATCGAACTGATCTCCACGGAGGATGAAGTGCGCGCTGAAGCCCGCACGTGCCTCGAACAGGTCGAGCGCATGACGAACGTCGTGACGGAGCTCCTGGACGTCTCGCGGCGACAGACCAGCCAGACCGAGGCCATCCACATTCTCGAGGTCTTCAACACGGCCCGCGAGGAGTGGGAGGACCAGTTCGAGGCCGCCGGACGATCCCTCGTATTCCTCGACGAAGCTGAGCGTCCGATCCTCGCCGATGCTGGAAAGCTCGGTCAGGTCCTGGCCACCCTCATCGAAAACTCCCTGCGCTACGGCGGTGGGACCACGCGCGTGTGGGCGCACGCAGGCACATCCAAGCGCGGTGTCGTCATTGAGGTGAGCGACGAAGGCGAGGGCATTGATGAGAGCCTCGCCCCCGATATTTTCGAAAAAGGTGTCTCGGGACACGGCTCGACTGGCATCGGCCTGGCCCTGGCCCATGACCTTGCGCAGGCGATGGGCGGGCGCCTCGAGCTGAAGACGAACAAGCCCCCCGTTTTCACGGTGTCGGTCGCGGCGATTCCCGCATCGCTGGACCCGGACCGCGTGATGCCTGAGGGACCCCTCATGTCCATGGGACGCCGCTCGCGGCGCTTCTAGCGGCGCGATAGATTCAAGGAGTGGAATACGAGATGCGCACACCTCCCACCGTTGCCGTCATTGGCGGCGGACAGCTGGCACGGATGATGCAGGAGAGCGCGATTGCGCTCGGAATCAACCTGCGCGCACTTGTCGAGGCCGACGACGGGTCGACCGGGCAGGTGACGGTTGATAAGGCGGCTGGGGCTCCCGCCGACCTGGATGCGGTCCGCGCGCTCATCGACGGCGCGGACGTCCTCACCTTCGAGCATGAGCACATTCCAGCGGCCACCATGGAGGAGGCTGCGCGCCTCGTCTCCGTTCAGCCCCCGGCGAGCGCCCTGCTCTACGCGCAGGACAAGCTCGCCATGCGCGAGCGCCTGACCGCGATGGGCATTCCGTGCCCCGCGTGGGCCCGCGTCGAGGACGAATCCCAGCTGGAGGAGTTCGGTGCCACGATCGGTTGGCCTCTCATCGTCAAGACGCCGCGCGGCGGTTACGACGGGCACGGTGTGGCTGTCGCTCATAGCCCTGCGGACGTGTCCTCCTGGTGGGGGCATGGTCCCCTCCTGGCCGAGGCCCTGGTTCCCTTCACGGGCGAGGTGGCTGCTCTGCTGGCGCGCACCCCGTCGGGCGAGATTGCCTCGTGGCCCGTCGCCTCCACCGTGCAGGTGGACGGCGTGTGCGCCGAGGTGACCGCTCCCGCCGTCGGTATCCGACCCGAGACGGCCGCCGAGGCACGCCGCATCGGCGAGTGCATCGCCTCCGAGCTGGGAGTTACCGGCGTCCTCGCCGTCGAAATGTTTGTCGTCGGTGAGGGTGCGGACGAGCGCGTCCTCGTCAACGAGCTCGCCATGCGTCCTCATAATACGGGGCACTGGACCATCGACGGGGCGATCACCAGCCAGTTCGAGCAGCACCTGCGCGCCGTCCTCGATCTGCCGCTCGGCTCGACCGATCTGCGTGCTCCGGGCTCGCACTCCGTCATGGTGAATCTCCTCGGCTCGGCTCACGATCAGCCCGCGCGCGCCCTCGCAGCGGCCTTCGCGGCCGGGGGAGCGGGCGCGAAGGTCCACCTGTACGGCAAGGAAGTGCGCCCCGGCCGCAAGCTCGGACACGTCACCGTCGTCGATCAGGACCCCGCCCTCGCCCTTGAGCGGGCACGGGCCGCAGTCGCCGCTCTCCGGGGCGACGCACCCACCGACTAACCTTCCACCCACTGACGGCCGCGGGACCAGGTGCCCCGGCCTCGTTCCCTCCCGAAAGGACTGCCCGTGACTACCGACCTTGACATCCAGCTGACCGCCACCGGCGATAATCCGATCGTCGGCGTCGTCATGGGTTCCGACTCTGACTGGCCGACCATGGAGCCCGCCGTTGCTGCGCTCGCGGAGTTCGGCATCGCCTGCGAGGTCGGCGTCGTCTCCGCCCACCGCATGCCCGAGGACATGGTGGCCTACGGGAGGAGCGCCTCGGCACGCGGCCTGCGCGTCATCATCGCCGGAGCTGGGGGAGCGGCCCACCTGCCCGGCATGCTCGCAGCCCTCACTGAGCTACCCGTCATCGGCGTCCCTGTGCCGCTCAAGCACCTTGACGGCGTCGACTCCCTGCACTCCATCGTCCAGATGCCCGCCGGTGTCCCCGTCGCGACCGTCTCCATCGCGGGTGCGCGTAACGCGGGCCTGCTCGCCGCACGGATCCTCGGTGCGGGCGAAGGCGAGCGCGCCGAGGGCCTGCGCGCCCAGATGCGTTCGTTCCAGAAGGATCTGCGAAACGTTGCCAGCGCGAAGGGCGCGGCGCTCGCTCGACGCGTGTCAGAGGCACGCTGAGCAACGCAAACACAAGCACGGTGCGGGTAGCCCTAAGGGGTCGGTGCGTCGTATCCTGGAACCATGAGCATTCTCGTTTGTGGCGGCGCCGGCTACATCGGCGCGCATGTTGTCCGCCTCCTGCGTCAGCGCGGGGATCGCGTCGTTGTCGTCGACGACCTGTCGAGTGGTAAGGCATCGCGCGTCGGCGACGCCAAGCTCGTGAAGCTTGACGTGACGCTGGATGAAGCCCGCTCGGCGCTGTCTACCCTCATGGTGGACGAGGACGTCACGGCCGTCATCCACTTCTCCGCGCGCAAGCAGGTCGGCGAGTCCGTCGAACGCCCCGCCTGGTACTACCAGCAGAACATCGGCGGAATGGCCAACGTTCTCCTGGCGATGGAGGACGCCGGAGTCGACCAGATGATCTTCTCGTCCTCGGCCGCAGTGTACGGAACTCCCGAGCTGCCTGTGGTTACCGAGGACATGGCCGGTCACCCCATCAACCCCTACGGCGAGACGAAGCTGATCGGCGAATGGCTGATGGCTGACTGCGAGCGCGCCTGGGACTTGAAGTGGATCGGCCTGCGCTACTTCAACGTTGCGGGTGCCGGGTGGCCCGACCTGGCCGACGACGCCGTCATGAATCTGATCCCGATGGTGCTGGACCGCGTTGAGCGAGGCGAGAGCGCCAAGATCTTCGGCACTGACTACGACACCCCCGACGGCACCTGCATCCGCGACTACATCCACGTCCTGGATCTGGCGGAGGCACACATCGCGGCCCTTGACGTGCTGGCCGAGGGGCGTCAGCCCGACCATCACACCTACAACGTGGGGACCGGACTGGGCACCTCCGTCCGCGAGATTATCGACGGCCTGCGCCGCGTTATCGGCTGGGACTTCCCCGTTGAGGAGCTGGACCGCCGCGCCGGCGACCCGCCCAAGCTGATCGGTGATCCGCTGTCGATTGGTGTCGACCTCGGCTGGAAGGCCAACAACGGGGTCGAGGAGATCCTCACCTCCGCCTGGGAAGGCTGGCAGGCGGGTCCTCGCCCGATCACCGTCCCCGGTGCCTGAGTACCTGTCGGCGCCGATAGAGCACCGGCCTCGTTCCTGGAAGGAAACGAGGCCGGTGCTTGTATCGTCGAACGTAGGCGCGATGCTGGGCGCAGTGCGTTAGATCCCGTCGACCTGGTTGAGATCCGACGTCGTCAGCGTACCGGCGCGCAGCTTGGCGAAGAAATCGTCTGCGGTCGTATCGCGCAGCAGGACAGCGGATGCTCCCGCGTTCGTTGTAAAGTTCAGCGACTCGATCGGCGGGACGCCCATCATCTGATTCGACGAGGCGGAGCGCAGCGCCCACACGAGCGACGCGACCGTGACGACGGAGGAGTCTTCGTCAACCGTGAAGGACTTGGAGCCCGCGCGCTCCACGCGCAGGGTCTTCGCGGGATTAATGAGGGTTGAGGGTGAGGCTGCCGAGGAAATGACCTTCGAAATCACCTGGCGCTGACGCTTCGTGCGGCCGATGTCGCCCTCGGGGTCCTGGTAGCGCATACGTGAGAACTGCAGCGCAGTCGTGCCGTCCACCGTGTGGCAGCCCGCGGTCCACTTGAGGCCGGAATACTGGTCGTCCGCGTCGTTGTCGTAGCACAGCTCGACGCCGCCGACAGCATCCACCATGTCGGGCACGGCGCCCATGCCGATCTGAACGAAGTGATCGACCGTCAGACCCGTCAGCTTTTCGACGGTTTCGACGAGCAGCTGCGGCCCGCCATAAGCGTAGGAGGCGTTGATCTTGTCCCAGCCGACGCCCGGGATCTCCGCGTACGTGTCGCGGGGAATCGAGAGCGCAACCGTCTGGCCGTTCGGGGCGACGTTGACGAGCATGATCGAGTCAGCGCGCTCGGACTCATCGAAACCGTCCTTGACAGCGCCGTCCGCACGCGAGTCCGAGCCGGCCAGCAGGTAGGTCGTACCGGGCGTATCGGCGGCGCCCGACAGCGCGCTCACGCGACCCATGTTCGTGTTGGCATCCCACATGAGAAAGCCGCCCCACGCCAGGATGATGACCAGGAAGAGGCACAGGGTCTTCAAGATCGGGTGGCGGCGCTTGCGTCGCCTTGGCGCGCTCACCGGAGCCGACGGGGCTGGAGGAGCGGCGGGCGCGGGCGCGGGCATGCCCTGGGCGCGATTGATCGTCACCTGACGAGGCTCATTCCCGGAGGGCGCGTAGGTATTCGAGCCCGAGGAACGGCCAGAGCCCGGCGCGTAGGACGGGGGGTTGGAGGCCGATGCGGGCTGGAACGACGGCGGGCGCTGGACGGGGGTGCGGCGCGGGAAAATCGACTGAGAGTCGCGCTGCGGCTGGTCCAGCGTGCGTGGCATCAGGGGGCGCGAGGCGTCGGCCTCGTCCTCCGAAATCCTCCACATCTGCGGCGCCAGGGCCTCGGGTGGGGGAGTGGGGGCGCTGCCGCGCACCTCTTCACCGACGACGTGGGCGTCGTCGGATGCGGGACGGCGTCGTTTCGGATCCGGTGTAAACGAGGGGGGAGTGCTCATTGGTCCTTCGGCGGGCAGGTGGCGGCTGTCTGCTTAGCGGCTTCCTCGTTCGCCGCGTTATTCGCGACGGATGCAGACTGCTCGGTGTTATCCGTAGTGGTCTCATGCGAGCTGGGATCGGTCGTGGGAGCCTGCGTCGGGTCGGGCGTCGACGGTGCCGTTGTCGCGGTCGGATCGGGCACCACCAGCTGCGCGCCGTTGCCGTCCGTGAACGTCGTACCCACGGGCAGCGCCTGATCGTTCTTCAGGGCGGTCCACACGTTGTGAGCCATCGGATCGGACGGAATGCGGCGATTCGGATCCCAGGACGGCTCCTCGACCGGCATGGTGACGAACTGGATGTTGGTGCGATCCACCTTTTGCAGCACGTTGATGAGCAGGGATGCGTCCGAGCTGGCGTTACCCAGGTTATCGGAGACGTTCACGGCGGAAATCGCGGCCTGCAGGAAGTTAATGAGCGCGCCGGGATCGGTCACGTAGTTTTTCTCCTGCAGTTCGCGCAGCATCGCGGAAATCAGCTGCTGCTGGCGGCCGATGCGCGAAATGTCGGAACCGTCGCCCTGCCCCTTGCGCGAGCGCATGTAGGCCAGCGCGTGAGTGCCCGACAGCTTCCAACAGCCCGCGTCGATGTAGAGCTGGGCGGACTCATCTTCGATGTGCTCGGGGATGTTGAACCAGACGCCGCCGAGCGCATCGATCATGCTAATAAAGCCCGCGAAATCAACGACCATGAAGGCGTCGATGGACATGCCGGAGAGCTTTTCAACGGTTGACTTCACGCAGGCGATGCCGGGAGCGATGTCCTCCGGATCGTCGCCACCGTTCGAGCCGTAGACCATCGCGTTGTTGAACATGTCGTCGCTGGTCGGCTCGCTGGTGGTGCCATCACGGTGCTTGCATGCGGGGATGTCGACCAGTGTGTCACGGGGGATGGACACGATCTGCACGCGGGAGCGGTCCGCGCTGACGTGAATCACCATCGTTGAGTCGTTGCGCAGGCCGGGAACGTCGTCCGCGTCGCCCGCACCCAGCTCGCCGCTGGCGCCGCTGCGTGAGTCGGTTCCGACCACGAGGATGTTGACCGCACGTCCCTCGAAAGAATCCGGGGTCGCCTTGCTCTGACCGTCAACCGAGTAGGCATCGATGTTGACGACGCGGTTGGCGAACTGACTGCTCAAACTCGCGTACACGAAACCCGCCGATGATACTACGAAGAGCACTCCGGCCAGGAGCACGGCGAGCGCGCCGCGCAGGAGGCCGAAGCGTCCGTAGTTGACGGCCGAGTGCTGGATCGGTCGCAGATTCACGTTACTCATCGGTTGTAACCATATCGTTATCTGGTGGGTTTGTCGGGAAATCAGGGCCGTTAGCGGCGCGTTCCACTTCCGGGCCATCAGCGTGAACGGGAGGGTCGACGGTGTTTGCGGAGGTTGTGTCCTCGGGAGGCAGGACGTGCGCGAGGGCGAGCGAGCGGGCCAGGGTTGCCATGCGTGCCTCGGCTCGGGCCTCGCGTCGGTATCCGGTGACCATCTGCGCAATCAATGCGATGACGAGCCCGTAGACGATCAGGTTGACTCCACGTTCCACGCCGATGGCGCGGGCAACCGTGTTGGCCAGCGACGGCACGAGGATCGCGACGATTGCCGACGCGACGAGGACGCCGATGCCGATGCGGCGCAGGGCCAGGGACGAGGCCGAGGATACCGGGCGCACGAGCCACCACGCGGTGAGCCCGAGGGCCAGGAGCAACAGGACGCGGATCGCGATGTAGGCGCTCATCGTCCCCCCAACGCCAGGTCGACGGCGATATTGACGGAGTTGAGCAGGGGCTGGCCCTTGGCCCTCGAGTAGTCCGTGTAGGAGATCGTCACGGGGTGTTCGGCGCCGGGCAGGCCACAGGCCGCCAGCTGCGAGACGATCTGCGAGGCGTGGGCCATGCGCGCGTGGGTGAGGTGCACGTGAGTGAGAGCATCCGCGCGGATGACCCGCAGCCCGTTGTGCGTGTCGGTGAGGGCCATGCCGGTGCGCAGACGGGCAACGAGGGCTCCGAGGCCTAGCATCGCGCGCTTGACGATGCCGACCTGTGCATGCGCGCCGTCGCGGAAGCGAGATCCGAGGACAAACGCAAGATCCTCCTCGCGCGCCCGATCAACCATCGCCGCCGCATCCGCCGGATCGTGCTGGCCATCGGCATCGAAAGTGACGACGTAGCGGGCCCCACGCGCGAGCGCCGCCTCGAATCCGGTCTGCAGGGCAGCGCCCTGACCGAGGTTGAGGGGGTGGGTGGCCGTGTAGGCGCCGGCCGCGCGGGCCAGGGCCGCGGTGTTATCCGTTGACGCGTCATCGACGACGAGGACATACGGGAAAAGGGTGCGAACGCCCGCGACGACGCCCCCGATGACGGGCGCCTCGTTGAACGCGGGGATGACGACCCACGTGTCGGAGCCGATCTGCATTTGATTAGTGTCGCACATTGGGATGGGCGCGCGCCTATAGTGTGGGTATCTGTGAGCGCACCCGCGCGCGGAGACAAGGAGAGGGAAGCATCGTGATCGAGCCCAGCGCCGACGTGGCGCCCAGTGCGATGGTGGCCCTCAGCGCCCGCGTGTGGCACCTCGCCCAGGTGCGAGAAGATGCACGTGTCGGGGAGGACACGATTATCGGGCGGGGCGCCTACATCGGCGAAGGTGTACGCGTCGGGAATCGCTGCAAGATCCAGAACTACGCCCTCGTTTACGAGCCTGCCTCCCTGGCCGATGGCGTATTCGTCGGCCCCGCGGCCGTCTTTACGAACGACCACTGTCCCCGCGCGATTAACGCTGACGGCACCCTGAAGAGCGCGAGCGACTGGGAACGCGTCGGCGTCACCGTCGAGCGTGGCGCCGCCATCGGGGCTCGCGCCGTGTGCGTGGCTCCCGTGCACATTGGCGAGTGGGCGTCGGTCGGCGCGGGCGCGGTCGTCACGTCGGACGTGGCCCCCTATGCCCTCGTCGTCGGCGTGCCCGCGCGTCGCGTCGGGTGGGTTGGCGAGGCCGGCGTGCCGCTCGTGGCCGCCGATGAGGAACCGACGAACGAGGCCGGGGACCGCACGTGGGTATGCCCGGCCACGGGACGCCGCTACGTCGAGCGAGACGGCACCCTATCGCCCGAGGCTGCCCCGGCCTCGTCCTCGAGCGCACCCGTAATACCCGACGAAACCCGTGAGGAGCAGCCGTGACGCAGCCTTTCATCCCGCCCGCCCGCCCGCTCATCGGCGAGGAGGAGATCGACGCGGTCGCCGCCGTCATGCGTACGGGCATGATCGCTCAAGGCCCGCAGGTGGCCGCGTTCGAGGAGGAGTTTGCGGCCGCTCTCGTGCCTGGGACGCGGGCCGTCGCGGTCAACTCGGGGACCTCCGCCCTGCACCTGGGACTGCTCACCGCCGGAATCGGGCCGGGTGACGAGGTCATCGTCCCCTCCTTCACCTTCGCCGCCACCGCGAATTCGGTGGCCATCACGGGCGCGACCCCTGTGTTCGCCGATATCGACCCGCTGACGTTCACGCTGTCTCCGGCAGCCGTCGAAGCCGCGATCACTGAGCGTACGCGGGCCATCATGCCCGTCCATCTTTACGGCCACCCCGCGCCCATGGACGCGCTCCGGGCGATCGCTGATTCCCACGGCCTCATGATCTTTGAGGACGCCGCACAGGCCCACGGCGCGAGCCTGCACGGGAAAGCTGTCGGCTCCTTCGGCACCTTTGCCGCGTTCTCGTTCTATCCGACGAAGAACATGACGAGTGGCGAGGGCGGCATGGTCACCTCCGGCGACCCCGGCATTATTCGCGGCGTGCGACTCGCGCGCAACCAGGGCATGGAGACGCGCTACGCCAACGAAATCGTGGGCCTCAACAACCGCATGACCGATATTCACGCGGCGATCGGGCGCGTTCAGCTCACCAAGGTCGAGGCTTGGACGCACGCGCGTCAAGGCAACGCGGCGTTCCTGGACGCACACCTGCGCGGCGTCACCGTCCCGCACGTTGCTCCCGGCGCCACCCACGTCTACCACCAGTACACGATCCGCGTGCCCGAGGACCGCGACGGCTTCGCCGATGCCCTGCGCGAGGAGTACGGCGTCGGCTCGGGCGTCTACTACCCGATCCCGAACCATGAGTTGCCTTCCCTGGCCCGTTTCGCCCCCGACGTGGAGCTGCCCGCCACGCGCGAGGCCGCCGCCCAGGTTCTCTCCCTGCCGATCTACCCCTCCCTGACTTCCGGCGAGCTGGAACGCATCGTGGAGGGTGTCAACGCCCTCGCGGAAGCGGGGGCCTGACATGGCCATTCGGCTGGGAATCCTTGGCATCGGCTCGATGGGCCGACACCACGTGCGCAACGCCCGCGCGACCGCCGGGGTGGACCTCGTCGCCCTCGCTGACCCGGGCGGCGACCGCTTCGGCGTCGCCGGTGACCTGCCCGTCCTGGGCGGCGTCAAGGAGCTGATCGAGGCCGGTATTGACGCCGCGATCGTCGCCGCGCCCACCGCCCACCACGAGGCCGCAGCCCTGGCGCTCGCCGAGGCCGGAGTGCACACCCTCGTCGAAAAGCCCCTCGCCACGAGCGTCGAGGCGGGCCGCCGGATCCGCGATGCGTTTGCGTCTGCGGGCCTCGTGGGAGCCGTCGGCTACGTCGAGCGCTGCAATCCCGCGCTCATCGACATGCGCAGGCGGATCGCGGAGGGGCAGCTCGGCGAGATCGAGCAGATCGCGACGCGTCGCCAGTCGCCCTTCCCCGCCCGCATCAGCGACGTCGGCGTCGTGAAGGACCTGGCCACGCACGACGTGGACCTGGCCGCCTGGGTGGCGGGTGCCCCCTACGAGAGCATCTACGCGCGCACGTCCGCGCGCTCGGGGCGAGTGCACGAGGACATGATGGTCGCCTCGGGCGTGCTTCGTGGCGGCATCCTCGTCAATCACCTCGTCAACTGGCTGACCCCGTACAAGGACCGCACGACGATCGTGACGGGGGAGCGCGGCGCACTCGTCGCCGACACCGCGATGGGGGACCTGACTTTCTACGAGAACGGCCATGCGCCCCTGCAGTGGGACGCGATCGCCGCGTTCCGCGGGGTCAGCGAGGGGCAGGTCGTGCGCTACGCGCTCACCAAGCGCGAACCCCTCGCCCTCGAACACGAGCGCTTCCGTGACGCGATCCTCGGCGTGGCCAGCGAGCACGTCACGATGGACGAGGCCCTGGACAACCTGCGCGTCGTCGAGGCCATCTTGTCCTCGGCAGCGTCCGGGCGTTCCGTCGACCTGTAGGGTGGTGCGCTACCGCGTGAGGTCGTCGTAGATCGCACGTAGCTGCGCGGTTGCGCCTCGTAGTGAGCGCTCGCGCATCACCCATTCGCGGCACGCCGCCCCGCGATCCGCGCGCTCGTCCGGCGACCACGCCAAGGCCTCGTCGATGGAGCGGGCGAGGGCGTCCGGCGATCGGTCGGCCGTGAGGAGCGAGGCCCCCGGCGCGATCATCTCCGGCGTCCCGCCCGTGGAATAGGCGATGACGGGAACGCCGCACGCCTGCGCCTCGAGCAGGACGAGGCCGGCCGCTTCCTGCCGGCCTTCCGTCGGCTTCGTGGGCAGGACGAGGACGTGGGCGCGGCGCATCCAGTCTCGCACCCCCTCGCGATCCAGTCGGCCCGTGAACGACACGTGCGCGGGCGCGTGCGCGCGCAGTGCGGGTGCCAGTGGCCCGTCGCCGACGAAAACCAGGCGGTGCGGGCGACGCCCCACCAGAGTCGACGAGGCTCGGGCCAGGTCGCCTGCGCCCTTGAGGCGGCTGAGCGCGCCCACAAACAGGACGATAGGTTCCTCGTGCGAATCAATGGCTGGCGGAGTGGCTGGCGTCCACCAGCGTGTGTCCACGCCCTGATAGTGCACGCTCAGCCGCTGCGGGTCGGCCCCCGCGCCCAGTGCGACGTCCGCCAGGTAGTGCGAGACGGCGAGCAGGCGTGAGGCGCCCTCGAAGGCGGCCGTACGGTTGCGCGCGTTCCACGCGGCCCCCACGCCGCGCCCAAGCCTCGGGTAGGCGTCCCCGCCGTGCAGCGTCACCACGAGGGGCGCGCCCGTCTCCCGTGCGGCTCCAACGGCCGGCAGGGACCAGGTCGCCTGCTGCTGGTGGATAAGGTCCGGACACCACGACGTGATCGCGCGGCGCATCTGTCCCAGGCCTCGTGCCTGCGCTGCCACGCGAAGCGGGAGCGGGCCGCCGAGCGCGCGGGGGGCCGCCTCGACGATCGGGAGCGTGACGGCCGGATCGGCGATGCGCGCCGCGAGCGTGAAGACCCGCCAATCGAGCTCCGGCATCGCGAGGGCGTGTGAGAGCGCGAAGTAGGTCGGGGGAACCAGCAGAGTTCCCTTCGTCAGGGCGACCCTCACGAGTTCCACCCGAGGACAGGCACGGATCGGGGAGCGGGCATGTCACCATCCTAGGGGCAAGCCGCGCGCCCCAGGTGATTAAATGAGTCCATGACGAATGCACCTGCCCGCCCCGCCCGCTCGGGCGTCCTCGCGCAGGTGCTCACCCTCCTCGGCGGCACCCTCCTCGCCCAAGTCATCGCCTTCGTCGCCCAGATCGGCATCGCCCGCCTCTACACGGACACGGACCTGGGGTACCTGGGCATCTTCACGTCCGCCGCCACGCTCGGCGCCGCCGTTGCGGGCGCCCGCTTCGACCTCAGCATCGTCCTGCCCGCCCCCGGGGACGAGGCCTCGGCCCGGTCCCTGGCCCGCCTGGCCTCGCGCTGCGTGCTGGTCGCCTCCGCGCTGGCCACCCTGATTGCGGCCGCCGCATGGCCGTGGGTGAGCGCGCGCTACGGAAGTGCGCTCGCGGGGTGGATGCTTGCCGTCGGCGTGTCCGTCCTGTTCCTGGCGCAGGGGCAGGTGTGCTCCTACTGGCTGACCCGCCACCGGCGTTTCCAGGCGATCGCGAGCTCGTCGGTCGTGCGCTCTCTCGGGATCGCGGCCCTGCAGCTGGCGTGCGGCTTCGTCGCTGACGGAGGCCTGGGCGCGGCGATTGGGGCGACGATCGCTGGCCAGGGGCTCGCCGTCGCCTACCTGTCGTGGCGCGCACGCGACGCCCGCGAGCGCGAGGCTGCGGATCCGACCCTGCGCGAGGTGGCCTCTCGCTACCGGAAGATGGCGCTCGTTGGCGTGCCCAACGTCGTCGTCGATGCGGTGCGCACGAGCGCAATTCCTCTGCTGATTGCCACGTATTCCGTGGCTTCGCTCGGACAATTCAACATGGCGTGGCTGGCCCTGCAGGCCCCGGTCGCCCTCATCGCGGGGGCGCTATCGCAGGTGTATCTGCCGCGCCTGTCGGATACGCCCGCTGGGCAGATGACCCGCGTGGTGGTGCGCGTCGGCAGCATCGCCCTGGCTTGCTCGATCCCTGTGTTCGCCCTCCTCGCGTGGGTCAGCCCGGTGCTCTTCCCCCTCGTGTTCGGGGCGCGCTGGGAGGCGGCCGGATACTTCGCGCGATCCCTGGCCCCCTGGCTGGCGCTCACGGTAGCGACCTCGCCGCTGTCCAACGTGTTCGTCGCAACCTACCACCAGCGGCGCATGCTGGCCTTCGCGTGCGTGTACTGCGCGGCGCCCTTGGCGTGGCTCGCGTGTAGCCCCTACAGCGTCGAGACCACGGTTACCGTGCTGGGGGCCCTGATGGCCGTGTTGTTGGTGGGGATGCTCGTCATGGCTGTCGTGACGGCACGCGCCTACGACCGGGGTGACGTCTCGCGTCCAGTGACCGCGTGAAACCCCCCGGCCTCGTGAAACCCCCACCCGGCCTCGTAAAACCCCCACCCGGCCTCGTGAAACCCTTGCGAAACAGGCGATCTAGCGGCCTCGTGACACACCCGACCGGCCTCGTGACACACCTCTTCTTCCCCAAAAGTCGCATGCAATTCCCATGTGGTCCATTTCTGTGTGAGGTAAAAAACCTTGATATTCCGCCATTTTTAGGAATGCTAAGAAAAGTTAGTGAACCCAAATTGCATGCGAGATTGTGGGGGAACTATTGATGGGTCGATCGCGCGGCGAGGGCCCGCTCGTAGGCCTGCCGCAAGCGCGCCGCGCCCTCCTCCCACGTGGGGATCGCCGGGGACGTGAAGGCATCAATGTCCGCCCGCGTGATGCGCTCCAGCGCGCGCACGAGGTCGCGCCCCGGATCATCCAGCACCCACGTGTCGGCCTGATCGCCCAGGTAACGGCGGGCCTCGGACAGGGGAGAACACAGCGCAGGCACACCTGCCGCGAAGGCCTCCATCATCTTGTTGGGCGTGGACATACGGTGCGACAGGCACCCGGACTCGATGAGGCACAACGCCACGTCAGCCCCGCGCGTCATCGCCAGGACCTGATCCGGCTCCACGGGAGGCAGGCGGTGGATGTTCGCGTGTTCCGCTGCGGCACGCTCAACCTCGGGCAGTAGGGCACCCGCGCCAACAAAGACGACGTGCGCGCTCTTCACCTGCTCAAACGCCCGCAGAATCAAGGGAATATTGCGCCCAGGCGCCAGGTAACCCGAATGCAGGTACAGGAGCGCGCCCTCCGGGATCCCCAGCTGCGCGCGCAGGTCAATGACCCCGTCCGCGCCCGTCGGAGCGTTCGTCACCACCACGGGTTCGACGCCTGGGTAGGCCTCGCGGTACCACTGAGCGATCGACTCATTGACCACGGACACCACGTCCGCGCGGAGGATGTAGTGGCGCTCGATGGCGCGCTGGAGGCGCTGGCGCAGCCCCGCCGACCCCACCGTCTCCGTCTCCAACTCGTGCGCGTTGTACGCAAACACCGCACCCGTGCGCCGCGCCAACGCGTGCGCGAGGGGCAGCAGGAACAGGTTCTGCGCGGAGACGGCTGCGACGCGCTGCCTCGCGAACCGCCGATACACCCGAGCGCCCCACGCCACGACGACCCTCGGACCACCCAGGGGCGCACCCAGGGACGCACCCCGAATCCTCGTGAGGTGCACGGTGGGGGCCACGGCCTCGTCCGTGGGGAGCCCGCCCTGGTCGATGCCGACGACGTGGGTGCGCGAGAAAAGCGGGGACAGTGAACGCGCGATCTTCACCAGCCGGCCGGGCGAGGCCAGGTTCGACGGGTAGAGCAGAAGGTTGAGCGCGCGATCCACGCCCCCATTGTAGGTGGGGCGGGGCACTACACTGGAGGGGAACAACGAGGCCGGAGACGGAAAGGGGACCCCATGCGCATCGCGGTCGTCGGCATGGGCAAGATCGGTCTGCCGCTGGCGGTGTACTACGCGCGCGGCGGGCATACCGTCGTCGGCGTGGACGTGAACCCCCGCGTGGTCGCCCTGATCAACGGGGGAGAAGAACCCTTCCCGGGCGAGGCGCACCTGGCCGAGTACCTGCCCCCGCTTGCTTCCTCCGGTGCCCTGCGTGCCACCACCGAGTACGCCGAGGCGATCCCCGGCGCCGACGCGGTCGTCATGGTCGTGCCCCTCGTCGTCGATGACGAGAGTCGCCCCGACTTTACGATCATGGACGCCGCCACCCGCTCCATGGCTGAGCACCTGACGCCCGGCACCCTCGTCTCTTACGAGACGACCCTGCCTGTGGGCACGACCCGCGGACGCTACAAGCCCCTCATCGAGGAGGTGTCCGGTCTGGTTGAGGGCCGCGACTTCGACGTCGTATTCTCGCCCGAGCGCGTCCTCACCGGTCGCGTGTTCGCTGACCTGGCGCGCTACCCGAAGCTCGTGGGGGGCCTGAGCGAGGCCGGTGAGGCGCGCGGCGTCCGCTTTTACGAGGCTGTCCTGTCCTTCGACGAGCGCGACGACCTGCCGCGACCCAACGGCGTGTGGCCCATGGGTAGCGCCGAGGCCGCCGAGATGGCCAAGCTCGCCGAGACCACGTACCGGGACGTCAACATCGGCCTGGCCAATCAGTTCGCGCGCTATGCGGACGCTGTCGGCATCGATGTCGCGCGCGTGATCCAGGCGTGCAACTCTCAGCCCTACTCACACATCCACCGGCCCGGCATCGCTGTCGGCGGTCACTGCATCCCCGTCTACCCGCGCCTGTACCTGGCCGGGGACCCCGAGGCGACCGTCGTGTCTGCCGCCCGCGCAGCCAACGCCGCCATGCCCGCCTACGCGGTCGCGCGCGCCGCCGCCCTGCTGGGATCCCTGTCGGGCCTGCGCGTCGCCGTCCTGGGTGCCGCCTACCGCGGCGGGGTCAAGGAAACCGCGTTCTCCGGCGTCTTCGGCGTCGTCGGCGCGTTGCGCGAGGCTGGGGCGCAGGTCAGCGTTCACGATCCGCTGTATTCCGATGAGGAGCTGGCAGCCTTCGGCTGGGGGGCCTACCACCTCGGCGAGGCCGTGGACGTCGCCATCATTCAGGCTGACCATGCTGCCTACCGGGACCTGACCCCCGCGAACCTCCCGGGCGTGCGCCTCCTCGTCGACGGCCGCGCCATCACCTCGCCCGAGGCCTGGAGCGGTACCCCGCGCATCACCATCGGCGGGGGAACAAACCCCACATGCTAGTCACCCTCGCGACCCGCACCTTTACACCCGAGCCGACGGCCGCCGCGCTGCGTCTCGGGGCACTGGCCCGCGCGCTCGCGGCGGGCGGCGATACGGTCCGGGTCCTCACCTCGCGCCTGGCGCCCTCCGTCGCCCGCGACGCCCGGAAAGCCGAGGAAACACGAGCCTCCGAGAACGCCGGCGGTGACGCAGGGGAGCGCCCCGGCCTCGTCGAGGTGCACCGTGCCCCCGTTCTGCGCGATCGCACGGGCGCGGTGCGAGGATACGTCTCCTACATGTCCTTCGACCTGCCCCTCCTCGCCCGGCTCCTCGTCGGTCCCCGCCCGGATGTTGTCGTCTGTGAGCCCCCGCCCACGACCGGCGTTGCCGTGCGCCTTGCATGTGCGCTCCGCCGCGTTCCCTACGTGTACTACTGCGCCGACATCGTCTCGGACGCGGCCGCGCTCGCGGGGGTTCCCGGCCTGGTCGTGCGCACGGTCGCTGGCCTGGAATCCTTCGCGCTGCGGGGTGCGCGCCGCGTCATCGCCGTCTCCGACGGGGTTGCGAGTCGCGCCCGTGAGCTGGGTGCCCGCGATGTCACCGTCGTCCCCAACGGGGTGCGCGTGCCCCAGGACGTGGCCACCGGGGTGCCCGACGGCTTCCCCGCCGGCTCAGGTCCCGTTTTCGTCTACGCGGGCACGGTCGCCCAGTGGCTGGCCCCCGAGGTCTTTGTCGATGCCTTCGAACGTGCGCGCGGGCGGCTCGGGGATGCGCGCCTGGTGTTCGTGGGGCAGGGGAGTGGATGGGATGCCCTCGCGGAACGTTCGCGGGGCGTGACTGGCGTCGACCTTATTCCTGCGGTCAGTGCCGACGAGGCCGACCGGTGGATGGCGCGAGCCACCGCCACGCTTGCCTCGCTGCGCCCGGGCGGATACGACTACGCCTACCCCACGAAGATCCTCGCCTCTCTCGCGCAGGGAACCCCCGTCATCTATGCGGGGCCCGGGCAGGCGGCTCGAGACGTCGCCGAAGGCGGGTTGGGAGTAGCGTGCTCCCTCGACGCCGACGAGATTGCCGAGGCCATGGTTGCCCTCGCGTCGGGGACTGCCTCGTGGGTCGGATGCGGTGGCGCGCGCGCCTGGGTCCGCGAGCATCGGTCGGTCTTTGCCTCGTCGCGCGCAGCAGCCGCGGTGGTGCGTTCGGTGCTCGCGTAGGACTGGCCGTTTCTCTTCTCTGTGGCTGACGTCGCAGCGTTGCCGCGCGGCGTTCTCTGGGGTGCCCCGGCCTCGTCTCACATGCGGGAAAGCAATCGTTGTAGTTCATATTAGTTTGTGCATGTAACTATTCTCATGTTTACAGTTACACCATAAGTACCTACAATCACGACTGTCACATCAGCAACTCGAAGGATTACTATGCGCTCCTCGTGGAGGACCATCGTCGCCGGGCTCGCCCTGGCCCTCGGTGCCGCCGTATCGGCCTTGGTGCCACCGGCGCACGCAGCTGGCATCACGATCGCCATCGACCCCGGTCACGGTGGCTCAGACCCCGGTGCGGTCGCGAACGGCCTGCGTGAAAAGGACCTGACCCTCGCGGTCTCCCTGGCCCTGAAGGAAGAACTGGAAAGCTACGACGGCGTGCGCGTCGTCATGACCCGCACGACGGACACTCGTCCCTCGGAAAACACCAGCGCCGACCTGTCGAGCCGCGTCGACATGGCAGCCGCGGCGGATGCGGACGCCCTCGTCTCCATCCACTTCAACTCGGGCTCGCCCATCGCGAATGGCGCCGAGATCTGGTACCCGAACTCCTCCTCGTACAACTACGGCACCCACACGCAGGGACGCGCCCTGTCCAACGCCATCCAGAAGCAGCTCACCGGCCTCGGGCTGGCTGACCGCGGCATCAAGACGCGCGACAACCCCTACTACGACTACCCGGACGGCTCCACCGGCGACTACTACGCGATCATCCGTCAGTCTCGCGAAGAGAACATGACCGGCATCATCGTCGAGCACGCCTTCGTGACCTCCGCGTCCGACGCCGTACTCCTGCACGACGCGAACTTCGTGCGCTCACTCGGCATCGCCGATGCCACCGGCATCGCCCAGGCGTACGGCCTGAGCAAGGGTGCCTGGCGTGCCGTGGGCGATTCCTGGAGCTTCATCTCCAACGGCACCGCCAAGACCGGCTGGTTCTCCACCGGCGGCCGCTGGTACTGGGCTGGTGCCGACAAGCGGACGATCCGCGGCTGGTCCACGATCAACGGACGTCGCTACTTCTTCGACGACTCCACCGCCATGGTGACGGGGTGGAAGCTGGAAGACGGCAAGTGGTACTACCTGCGTCCCGACGGTGACATGGCGACGGGCTGGGTGAAGGACGGCGGCTCGTGGTACTTCCTCGGCTCCGACGGTGTCATGGCCACCGGTTGGCTCAAGGACGGTAACAACTGGTACTGGCTGCGTTCCAACGGCGCGGCAGCTATCGGTTGGGCCAATGTCGGCGGTGCCTGGTATCTCTTCGAAGACGACGCGCGCATGCTCACCGGCTGGCAGCTGACTGAGGATGATAACCGCTGGTACTACATGCGGCCCAACGGTCAGATGGTTACCGGCTGGCTCCTCGACGGCGGCACGTGGTACTACCTGGACGGGGACGGTGCCATGGTGACCGGCTGGGTCAAGGTTGGTGGCACCTGGTACTACATGCAGTCCTCCGGCGCGATGATGACGGGCTGGCTGCTCGATGGCAACACCTGGTACTGGCTGGACCCGAACTCGGGCGCCATGGCGACCGGCACGGTCACGGTTGAAGGCCGCGCATCCAACTTTGCGTCCTCCGGCGCGTGGCTGGGCTACGCGGATGGCAGCGGTGCTCCTGCGGCCTCTCGTTCGGCCGATCGCAGCGCCTCCGTGACGAACGCTGCGGGTCAGCGCCTCATCATGAGTGCACCCACCGCCTCGCGCTCCGAGGTCATCGACGCGATGGAAGACGCCTGGGACCAGGCGGGCTACAGCTATCCGAGTGCGCTGGCCGCCGGCGGTGCGCCGACGATCCGTGATTTCGCGTCCATCGTCTACGACGAGGCCGTGGCTGAGGGTGTGTCCCCCGAACTGGTCTTCGTGCAGGCCATGAAGGAGACGGGCTGGCTGCGCTTCGGCGGCGACGTGAGCGTCAGTCAGTACAACTTCTCCGGTATCGGCGCCGTCGGCGGCGGCGCGACGGGGGCCTCGTTCCAGGACGTGCGCACCGGCATCCGCGCCCAGGTTCAGCACCTGCGTGCTTATGCCGACTCCTCGGTGACCACGGCGTCGCTCGCGAACGCGGTCGTCGACCCGCGCTTCACCTACGTGCGCAAGGGTGCTGCCCCCGTCGTCGAGTACCTGGGCATCCAGGAGAACCCGAACCACACCGGTTGGGCCGCGGCCAAGAACTACGGCTACGACCTGGTCTCCATGATGAAGGCGTACTTCTGAGGGCTGTTTGACGAGGCCGGGGCCAGCTGCGCGTGTGAGTGCGGCTGGCCCCGGCCTCGTTGGTGTATGTGCAAGACCCCTCGCGCTTGATGCCGCCTCCCATTTCGCATGCAATTCCCATCAGGTCTGTTTTGCAGTATCGAGAAAACGTTGGAATACCAATGTTGCGATTTCAAAGGTTGAAAGAGGTGTCGGGGAATTGCATGCGGAATTGGTGGGGAGCCCATGCGGTCCTGTGTGGCGCGGTGGTCCTGTGTGGCGCGGTGGTCCTGTGTGGCGCGGTGGTCCTGTGTGGCGCGGTGGTGATGCTACGCTCCGGTGCTTGAGCGTCCACAGCTACCCTCGATCGTGTGCATCCGGATAGGTTGTGCGCATGCGGATAGGTTATTCAGATGCGGATAGGTTATTAACCTATCCGCGTGCTTCTAACCTATCCGTATCGTCGTAACCTATCCGCGTGCTCGTCACCTACCCGGAACTGCGCGGGTCCTGTGGTTGGTAGTGGCGTGATCATATACGGCTGGCGCCGACCTTTCTGGCCGTCGCCTCGGTATTGGGCGCGGCTCGTGGTATCGGGGTGATCGCCGGTCTCTACGTCCTGTCTGCCCAATCGGTGTTTTGGGGTCTGAGAGCTGCGGGGGTGAAAGGCTGTGGTGGAATTGCTCCTGTCAAATGACGTTGCAGAGCCTTGTTCAGCCAGTATTCCGGGCAAAACGCATCTATGATGAAGCAAGACAGGTAGTTTGTGTCTATCGGTTTGGAGAAGGGTGATGGCTGAAAAAACGTGGTTGTACATCTATGAAGGTGCTCCTCGCAGCGACGAGGAGGGGCGCAGGAGCATCTACATCGGGATCGGCCAGAGTATGGGGCGCGTATTTGAATCACACAATCCTGACGCCGAGCGTCTTCGCGACACGGAGGGGACGCTCATTCGCCAGACTGTCAAGCCGTTTTCGAGCCGTGAGGATGCACTCAAGGCCGAGGCCATCGCCATCCACGTCGCCTCTCTCATGGGGCTGGACCCGATCTATGCCGCTAAGGATGAGGACGAGCTGTTCGAGAAGCGCGACAAGTCGGTCACGAACATTTCGGGGACGAAGACGAGCAAACACCTGGGGCCGGCCATTTTCATGCGTGACGGTGAGGTCGCTCAGAGTGACATGAGGGGGACGATCATCGTGCCGATCTCTGCGGACTCTCTCGAAGGGCGCGTCTCTGCGTTTGGCGGCAACACCGGCGAGGTGTTTATCGAACGTGCAGCACAGTATTGGAACGTCGCCCCTGACAAGCGTCCCAAGATTAGGAAGCTGGTCGCTGTGCTAACAAAGGCTCATGTCATCCTCGGGTCCTGGGAAGTGGATCCCAACCTTGAATGGGAACTCGCCGATCCGGATAGTACTTGCATCCGGATTCCTGTTCCTCACCCCGAGAACGATAATGTCGATGATTTCAAGGGCAAGCGCTATGTGGGGACTCTCCAGCCACGAGGGGTCTATTCCCCGGATATCTCCTAGCTGACCCTCGTGACGAGATGGCTGCAAAGGGCACCGCTCATCATTGATCGGTGTTGTGCCATCGTGAAGGGTGTGTGTTCTCAGCGATTCACTCGCCGATGGCTCATGCGCGGATAGGTTGTACGCATCCGGATAGGTTATGCGCTTCTGGATAGGTTATTAAGCTATCCGGATGTTCGTAACCTATCCGGATGTTCGTAACCTATCCGGATATTCGTATCCTATTCGGATACGCCGCCCCTCATTCGCAACCGTCGCCCCTAGGGCATGTGCGGGCAGCCCCGGCTACGCGGGCAGTCCCCGTAGCCCCACGCGCACGCAGTGAACGCGGACATAGCAACGGCCCCGGGCGCTTCTGGAAAGCGCCCGGGGCCTCGTACGTCTGGAGATTAGCCGCGCAGGGAAGCGACGTAGGAGTCGATGTGCTGCGAGGAATCCTCGGGGGTGAAGCCAGTGGCCTTGATCTTCGTCAGATCCAGGACGGAGGACAGGGGGCGCGGTGCCACCTCGCGACCAGCGAAGTACTCTTCCGTGGTCACGGGCGTGACGTCTTCCGGATCGCGGCCGCACAGCTCGAACACGCGCTTGGCGACCTGCGCCCAGCTCATGACCGGGCCCTCACCCGACAGGTTGTAAGTGCCAAACTCGGCGCCGGTGGTCAGCAGGTGAATGATGCCGCGCGCCAGGTCGGACGTGAAGGTCAGGCGACCCACCTGATCGGACACGACCGAGGGGGACGTGCCCTGATCCGCTAGGGACACCATGGTCTTCAGGAAGTTCTTACCGTCGCCCACAACCCAGGAGGTGCGCACGATGTAGTGCTTGGGGGTCGAGGCCACAGCGGCGTCGCCGCCCGCCTTCGACTGGCCATACGCGCCCAGGGGAGAGGGGGCCTCGTCCTCAAGGTGCGCGTCCTGCGTGCCGTCGAAAACGTACTCCGTCGAAATGTGAACCATCGTCACGCCGTGAGCCGTCGCCTCGCGCGCGAGGACTGCTGGGCCGGTCGAGTTCGCCTGCCAGGTTGCACGGCGTCCCTCCGGCGTCTCAGCGCCGTCCACGTTCGTCCACGCAGCAGCGTTGATGACCACGTCAATGTCGTCCCACGGCAGCGCGGCCACCTGCTCGGCGTCGGAAATCGACACCTCGGGCAAGTCCACACCCGTAACCGTGAAACCCGCCTCGGGTAGGGCGCGCATGAGCTCGCGGCCCAGCTGTCCGTTCGCGCCCGTCACGAGGGCGCGGCGACCCACCGGGGCAGGAGCCGGGAAGGGGGTCACGTCCGCCATGCGCGGGTGGGCCTTGTCCTTGTCCGACAGAATGGCGCGCTCGAGCGGGATCGGCCAATCCACGGCAGCCGTCTCGTCAGCGAGGTTCAGGAAGGTGTAGCGCGCGTCCGGCGACCAGTGATCGTTCACCAGGTACGTGTACGCCGTGTTCGGCTCCAGGGTCTGGTAGGAGTTACCCACGCCCTTAGGCACGAAGACGGCGACACCCGGATCGATGATCGTCGTGTAGACCGTGCCGAACGAGGGGCCTTCGCGCAGGTCCACCCATGCGCCGAAAACGCGGCCCGTTGCGACGGAGACGAACTTGTCCCACGGCTCAGCGTGAATGCCTCGGGTCACCCCGACCTCGTCGTTGAATGAGATGTTGTTCTGCACGGGGCCGAAATCCGGCAGACCCAGCGCGACCATCTTTTCGCGCTGCCAGTTCTCCTTGAACCAGCCTCGATTATCGCCGTGAACAGTCAGGTCAATGCGCAAAAAGCCGGGGATCGGCGTGGTCGTAATCCCCAGGGGCTTAGTGGTGGGCGCCATGGTTCTTCCTTACGTGCGAGGTTTCTGTGCGGACGCAACATTCCGTGTAAATACTATCCGATCTGTACCCTCGTGGCGGTGTGCGCCGCCCCATGGGCGCGCACAGGGATAAAGTTGTGGAAAAATACTCGTTGATAGGGATAATTGTCAACGACGCGCGACCCACACGAGGACGCGCCGGGAAGCGGAGGCAACATGAAAGGCATCATCCTGGCGGGCGGCTCGGGCACCCGTCTCAACCCGATTACGCTGGGGACATCGAAGCAGCTCGTCCCCGTCTACGACAAGCCGATGATCTACTACCCGCTGTCGACCCTGATGCTGGCGGGAATTTCTGACGTCCTTGTCATCACGACGCCTCACGACGCGCCGTCCTTCCACCGCCTTCTCGGTGACGGTAGCCAGCTCGGCGTCAACATCTCCTACGCGGTCCAGCACGAGCCCAACGGCCTCGCGCAGGCTTTCGTGCTCGGTGCCGATCACGTGGGTAATGACAGCGCCGCCCTGGTCCTGGGCGACAACATCTTCTACGGCCCCGGCATGGGCGCGCAGCTGCGCCGCCACGTCGACCCGGACGGAGGCGCAGTTTTCGCCTACCACGTGTCCAACCCGCGTGCGTACGGCGTCGTGGAATTCGACGAGGAGTTCAACGCTCTGTCCATCGAGGAGAAGCCTGAGAACCCCAAGTCGAACTACGCGGTGCCCGGCCTGTACTTCTACGACAACGACGTGGTCGAGATCGCCCGTAACCTCAAGCCGAGTGCGCGTGGCGAGTACGAGATTACCGACGTGAACCGCTCCTACCTCGAAGCCGGGAAGCTCAAGGTCGAGGTCCTGCCGCGCGGCACCGCGTGGCTCGACACGGGCACATTCGATTCCCTCGCCGACGCCACTGCGTTCGTGCGTACGGTCGAGGCCCGCCAGGGCATGAAGATCGGCGCCCCCGAAGAGGTCGCGTGGCGTATGGGCTTCATTGACGACGAGGGTCTGCGCCAGCGTGCCGAACCTCTGGTCAAGTCCGGTTACGGTGCCTACCTGCTCGAGCTGCTTGAGCGCGAGGGCTGCTGAGTGAGCCGTCCCAGTGCTCGATCCCGCCTGCTCATCGTTATTCCCGCGTGGAACGAGGAGGAGGTACTCGGTGATGTCCTCGAAATGGTGAAGGTTGAGAAGCCTTCCTTCGCGGATATTCTCGTGGTCTCCGACGGGTCGACGGATGCGACTGCCGATATTGCGCGCGCTGCGGGCGTCGCCGTCCTTGACCTGCCCCTCAACCTGGGTGTCGGTGGCGCCATGCGCGCCGGTTTCCAGTACGCCCAGCGCATGGGGTACGAGTACGCGTGCCAGCTCGACGCGGACGGACAGCATGATCCGCGCGAGATCGACACGCTCGTCGAGGCGGCTTCGCGCGAGCATGCGGACGTCGTGATCGGTTCCCGTTTCGCGGGTAAGGGCGACTATCGTGCGCGGGGTCCTCGTAAGTGGGCGATGAACCTCTTCTCGTTGATCCTCTCGCGCGTGTGCAAGACCCACCTGAGCGATACGACCAGCGGGTTTAAGCTCTACGGTCCCCGGGCTCTGTCGCTGTTCGCGCATAACTATCCTGCCGAGTACCTGGGTGACACGATTGGGGCGCTCGTGATTGCGGCGCGCTCACACTTGGTCGTGCGCGAGGTTGGCGTGCAGATGCATCCTCGGGCCGGTGGGGAGCCCTCCCACAATCCGATCAAATCGGCGCTCTTCCTGGTGCGCGCGACGATGGCCCTCGCGGTCTCTCTGTCGCGCCCCGGCGAGAAGGTCGCGCCGGCACAGGGAGATAACGCATGACACCCACCTATGTGCTTGGACTGGTGTTCGCGATCATCATTCTCGTGATGGTGTTCGTCAAGATGCGTAACTCGGGCCTGAAGGAGCGCTACGGTCTGTGGTGGTATTGCATCGCCTTCTTCACGGCGCTGCTTTCCATTTTCCCGCAGATCCTGAAGTGGACGGCGATGCAGCTGGGCGTCGTAGTTCCGCTGAATTTGGGCTACTTTGTAGCCGGCGTGGTGTTGCTGCTGCTGTCGCTGCGTTTTTCGGTGGACTTGTCGCGTTCGGATGAGGATCGTCGCCGCCTCACGGAGGAGGCCGCGATCCTGCGCCTCCAGGTGGAGGATCTGCAGCGCCGTGTCGATGCTCTCGAGGCATCGCGGCAGGGGGATGATCGCTCCCACTGAGGCGCTCGCCTTCAAGGCAATCAACGAGGCCGGGGCCGTCAGGTGGAAACCTGGCGGGCCCCGGTTTGTTGCGTGGGAGCGCCCCTGGGCGGGTGGTCCGCGGGCGGCGCGGCGCGGTTAGTGCAAAAGCGTGCCGTCGGGGCCGAGGCTGAGGCGTTCGGTGGGGGCTGCGGGGTCGACTTCGCCTTGTGCGAGCTTGCGCCTGAGTGCGGAGGCTGGGCGCGAGACGGGGACGGTGGGTTCGCCGGAGGTGTCCTCGTCGGCATCGTCCGCCGCGCTCGGCGTAGGTTTCGAGGCTTCGATCGGCGAGGCGGAGGGGGATTCGACGGGGGTTAGGGAGATGCGGGCCCCCATCGCGGATGCGTGCGAGGGGAGGAGGGGCTCGCCGTCGAGGTCTTTGGCGAGGTCGTCGAGCATGGCGCGTGCCTCTTCGATGACGGAGGAGTCTTCGGCGTGGAGGCCGTGGACGAGCCAGCGGACGAGGGCGATCTCGCTCATGAGCTGTGCGCGTGTAAAGACGTGCAGGTCGGTAGCGCGGCGCTCGTGGCCGTAGGTTTCGCGGAAGCGTTCGAGGAAAGCGTCGGAGGCGCTGGCCTGGATCCACGCGATGTCGAGTGCGGGGTCGCCCACGTGCGCGCTGGTCCAGCCGCTGATGGCCAGGAGTGAACCGCGTTTGATGGACAGGCAGTGTTCTTGGATGTCGCCGTGGACGGGGGCGGCGGGAAATCGCCAGAGGGAGACGTCTTCGAGGGCGGCTTCCCAGCGGCTCCACAGGGCGGCGGGAATGGTGACCTCGCGGGCGGCCTCGTCGAGGAGTGCGAGGTTGCGGTCGCGGCATTCGATGGCCGTGTAGGTGGGCAGTCCGATCGCGGAAAACACGGTCTCGGGGAGGTTGTGGAGAGCTGCGAGGGCGCGTCCGAGAGAGGCGGGCAGGAGCGGGTCCGTGTCGAGGTCCTCGTCGGTGGGGGCGGCGCCGCCCGGATCGCGGTGGACGTAGACGCTTCCGCCATGTGCAAGCTTGGCTTGCCCGGCCAGTCGGGGCACGTCGAAGGGGATGTAGTCGTGGTCGTGTGCCTGCCCGAGGCGGTCGAGGATTCCGGAGGTCGCTTCGAGGGCGGGGCCGGAGACCTCCTCGTGGGGGCAGGTGACGATCCAGCGGTTGCCTGCGGCGTCTTCGATGCCGGTCACGGTAGAGAGCTCGTCGCTGTAGGAGGGCGGGCGCAGGGCGGTGACGCGCATACCGGGGACGGCGGCGGTGGCCAGGGCTGCCAGTTCGAGGGGGCTCTTCGGGGAGGTCATTGCCTTAACGTATCGCGTGCGGGGGCGCGCGAGTGCTTCCCCGCGCGGAGTCGGGGGAGATTGGGTGGGTGTGGGTTTGCTCCTTTTCGAAAAACTCTGTTACTTTCGACACATTGGCTTGGTCTGTAACAAGGAGGCGCAGCGATGGAAGCCATGACGCGTTCTCTCGCGGTGCGTGTCCGAGAGGGATTGGCTGCGGGCGGCATTGACGCGGCTCGCGATCCTGCGGCGGTGCGCGCGCTCATCGAGCGTGCCATCGATCGGCATGCACCCGACCTGTTGCCCGCTGCGCGCGCGCAGATCGAGGCAGACCTCATGGACGACATCTGCGGCCTCGGGCCGCTCCAGGCGCTCATGGACGATCCGTCGGTGGAGGAAATATGGATTAACGCCGCCTCGCGCGTGTTTGTCGCGCGTGGCGGTGTGGCTGAGTTGACCAGCCTCATCCTCACGGACGAGGATGTGCGGGCCCTCGTGGAGAGGATGCTGCACCACTCGGGACGCAGACTCGACCTATCGAGCCCCTTCGTGGACGCGATGCTCGAGGGCGGGGAGCGCCTCCACGTCGTCATCCCGCCGGTGACGGGCTCGTCGTGGAGCGTGAACATCCGCAAACATATCCAGCGGGCGCGCACCCTGGAGGATCTGGTCGCGGTGGAGATGGTCGCTGCCCCGATGCGCGACTTCCTCTCGGCCGCCGTCAGCTGCGGTCTGTCCGTGCTCGTCTCGGGAGGGACTCAGGCGGGCAAGACGACGCTTCTGCGCGCCCTGGCGGGGGAGCTTCCGCGTTCGCGCCGCGTCATCTCTTGCGAGGAGGTCTTCGAGCTGGGTCTGGCTAACTGGGACCATGTCGCGATGCAGACGCGTCCGGCGGGTGCGGAGGGTACGGGGGAGATCACCCTGCGTGACCTCGTGCGCGAGTCTCTGCGTATGCGCCCCGAATATCTGATCGTCGGCGAGGTGCGAGGCCCTGAGGCGCTCGATCTCCTCGTCGCCCTGAACGCCGGTGTTCCGGGTATGGCGACCGTGCACGCCAATTCGGCGCGTGAGGCCCTCGACAAGCTCTCGATCCTGCCTCTCCTCGCGGGAGAAAACGTCACGACGGGGTTCGTCACGCCCACCCTGGCCTCGTCGATTGACCTCGTGTGTCACGTCGAACGAGGAGCCGATGGGCACCGCCACATCGCCGAGATTCTCGCGGTTCCCGGGCGCGTTGAAGGCAATCGGATTGAAACTGCGTCGCTCTTTACGTACGACGGGATCCGCTGCGAACGAGGCAGCGGCGGACTGGATCTGCACGATCGCTTCGCCGCAGCCGGGTTCGACTTGGCCTCCCTGCTGGAGTGGGGGACGGCGTGATCGCCATCGTGTGTGGACTCGTATTCGGGATAGGGCTTGTGATGGCCCTCTCCCCGTGGTTCGTTCCCGCGCCGGCGTGGAGGCCGTGGGGGCCGTGGAAGCGCGTGCGTGAGGACGTCGCGCGTGCGCGTGTTCCGGGGCTGACGGCAGGGCGCCTCGTCATGCTGAGCGGTGTGATCGGGGCGGTCGTCGCGATGGTTGTCCTCGCTGTCACCGGCGCATGGCCGGTGGCCCTCATCGTGTCGCTCGGCGTGTCTTTCCTGCCGTATGCGTGGGTCGTCTCTCGGGTGCGCGCACACGCTCAAACCGTTCGTGCCGCATGGCCGGAGGTCATCGATGCGATGGTGTCCGGCGTGCGTGCGGGCACTTCGTTGCCCCAGGTGCTGTGCGATCTCGCCGAGGAGGGCCCCGTCCCCGTCCGCTTCGCCTTCGAGGCTTTCTCCCGTGACTACAGTGCTAACGGGCGTTTCGCTCCCGCACTCGATCGGATGAAAGCAGAAGTCGCCGACCCCGTCGCCGATCGCATTATCGAGGCGCTGCGTATTGCACGGTCCGTCGGTGGTGCTGATCTGACGCGCCTCCTGCAGGACCTGGCCGCTCTCTTGCGTGAGGATGCGCGCGTGCGTGGTGAACTCGAGGCCCGACAGTCCTGGACGGTTGGGGCGGCTCGTCTCGGGATCGCCGCTCCGTGGGTCGTCCTCCTGCTCCTGTCGGGCGGAGGGGCCAGCGCGAGCGTCTGGAACTCCCCAGGCGGTATCGCTGTCCTGTGCGCGGGTGCCGGAATCTGCGTCATCGCCTACCTGGCGATGAAGGCAATGAGTCGGCTCAGCACCGATCCGCGCAACCTGGGAGGTGGATCGTGAGCCCCTGGACTTTCCGCATCCTCGACGTGGCAGTCAGCGCACTGCTCGTGGGAGGCCTCGCGCTGCTCGCGGCGGCCTGGTTCGCGCGCCGTCCCACTTTCGCGGCCCGAGTCGCGCAGGGCCGCGTCAGCGAGGAGGCCCCGTCACCGGTGAGTGCGTGGGCGCGGCGCCTCAGTGCAGCTGCCCTCGAATCCCTCGGGTCGACCACGCAGTCAGTCGCACGCCGTCTCGCCCTGGCGGGCATGACGCCGGAGGTCTCCGTCTTTCGGCTACGCCAGGCGCTCGCCGGGATCGCCGGCCTCATCCTCGCCTGCCTCGCCCTCACGGTGCGCCCCGCCTCCTCGCTGCGCGCCTCAATCATCCCCCTGTGCGCGTGCGCTCTCGTCGGCACGCTGCTGGGGGTTGCCGGTATGGATCGTTACCTCACAGTGCGGGCCCACGCCAGGCAGCGCGCGATCGACGTCGCCGTTCCCGACTGCGCGGAGCTGCTTGCGCTCGCGGTCGCGGCGGGGGAATCGATTCCTGCCGCGATCGAGCGGGTTGCGGGGTGCGCGGGTGGGCCGCAGGGGCGGAGCTGTCCCTGACGGCTGGACACATCCGCAACGGCACGCCTTCCGTGCGTGCCCTTTCCGACCTCGTTGAACGCACCGAGTCGCCCGCTCTCACGCGCCTGAGCCGAACGCTCACGACCGCGATCGAGCGCGGCTCACCCTTGGCCTCGGTCCTGCATGATCAGGCGCGTGATCAACGCGAACGATCCCTCGCCGCCCTCATGGAGGAGGGTGGACGCCGCGAGATCGCGATGCTGCTACCCGTCGTCTTTCTTATCTTGCCCGTCACCGTCATGTTCGCCCTCTACCCGGGGCTCATCGCCCTGGATTTCACACCGTGAAGGAAGGAAAACAGTCATGAAGAAACTATTCCTAAGGAAAGCTCCCCTCGGGGAGCGCGGTGATGTGCCCGGATGGGTGCTCATCACGCTGATGACGGCTGCCCTCGTCGTTCTTATCTGGGGCGTCGCCTCGGAGCGTCTGGTGGAGATCTTTAACCGTGCGATGGACTCGATTTCAGGCATCTGACGCGCACCCCGAGCGAGGTTCCGAGGTCGTCTCCACGGTCCTCGTCCAGGGACTCGTCGTCCTGGTGATACTCCTGCTCGCCCAGATCGCCTTTGCCTCGCACGTGCGCACGATGAGTGTGAGCGCTGCGTCCGAGGGCGCGCGCCGCGGTGGTCTCCTCGGCGGCGACGAGGACGAGGCGCGGGTGCGCACGGGGGAACTTCTCGATTCTCTCGTGGGGTCCGCCGAGGACCGCGACATCGACGTCGCACGCGAGGATGATGGGGGAGTTGACGTTCTCGTGGTGACGGTGCGCACGCGCCTGCCGCTCGTCGGTGGCTTTGGGCCGCGTTGGCTCACCGTTCATGGCCGTGCCCTGGTGGAGGGGCCGTGAGTGAGCGCGGGGACGCCAGCGTGGAATTCCTGGGCATCCTGGTGGTCCTCGTCATCCCAGTCCTCTACATTGTTCTCGCGGTTGGGCAGGTGAGTGCCGGTGCGATGGCGGTGGATGCGGGGGCGCGCGAAGCCGCGCGGATTCTCGCCGAGGATCCCGCTCGCGAAGCCGACGCATCCCATGCCGTTGCGCTCATCGTTGAGGACTTTGGGATCGATGCTCAGGCGGACGTGGTCCCGAATTGTGTCGGGTGCGAGGGGGATGGGGGCGTCGTCGACGTGCGTGTGTCCGTGCGTGTCCCCCTGCCGTATATGCCTGCATGGCTGGGAAGCGCCGGCGTGGGTGTCTCCTCGAGTGCGCGCGTTCCCATCCGGGAGGTGGTTGCCCATGGGTGATCAGGGGCGCGTCGGCGTTCTGATGGGTGCGGGTTGCGCATTCGTCTGTCTGTTTCTCTTCGTCTCCCTCGCTCTGACCGAGGTCGCGATGCAGGATCGCAGGCTTGTGTCGTGTGCCGATGCCCTGGCGAGCGTCGGGGGTGGTAACGCCTCGACTGGTGCGTTCTTCGTGGAAGGGGACGCGCTCGAAGTTGACGAGGCCGGGGTGCGTTCTCGGGTCGAGGAGGGCCTGGCGGCGCTATCGGATACCACGTGCAAGGTGGGCGATGGCGTGACTGTGAGTGGGGTCAGCATCAGCGATACCGAGGTGGAGGTCGCAGTGAGTGCGCGGCCGACCGTGTCGTTGGTACCTCCAGTTCTGCGCGCAGTGGCGGTTCCCGAGCTGATGCGTACCTCAAGTGCGCGCCTTCGGCAGGTTCGCGGGCCGCACTAAAGTGGCGTCCGCAACGGTCACATTGTGGGATGACTCCAGAAGTGAGGGTAAACGAAACGTAAACTTTAAGCCATGAGCAGCTTTGATACATCTCGTCTTTCCCCCGCGCTGGCCTCCGTTTTCGAATCCGTCCAGCGCCGTGATCCCGCCCAGGCCGAGTTCCACCAGGCCGTCTACGAGGTCCTCCTGACCATCGCCCCGCTGGCTGAGCGTCACCCCGAGTACGCCGACCTGGCCATCATCGACCGCATCGTCGAGCCCGAGCGCCAGCTCCAGTTCCGCGTCCCGTGGGCCGACGATTTGGGCAACATCCACGTCAACCGCGGCTTCCGCGTCCAGTTCAACTCCGCGCTCGGCCCCTACAAGGGCGGCCTGCGCTTCCATCCCTCCGTGAACCTGTCGATCATCAAGTTCCTCGGCTTCGAGCAGATCTTCAAGAACGCCCTGACCGGCCTGCCCATGGGTGGCGGCAAGGGTGGCGCGGACTTCGACCCCAAGGGCAAGTCCGACGCCGAGGTTATGCGCTTCTGCCAGTCCTTCATGACTGAGCTCTCCCGCCACATCGGCCCCGACACCGACGTGCCCGCCGGTGACATCGGCGTGGGCGGCCGCGAGATCGGCTACATGTTCGGACAGTACAAGCGCCTGAAGAACCGCTTCGACGCGGGCGTCCTGACCGGCAAGGGCCTGACCTGGGGCGGTTCGTTTGCGCGTACCGAGGCCACCGGTTACGGCCTGGTCTACTTCGCCGCCGAGATGCTCGCCGCGAAGGGCACCAGCTTCGACGGCAAGCGCGTCGTCGTCTCCGGTTCGGGTAACGTCGCGATCTACGCGACCGAGAAGGCCCAGCAGCTGGGCGCGACCGTCGTCGCCGTCTCCGACTCCTCCGGCTACGTCGTGGACGAGGCCGGCATCGACGTCGCCCTGCTCAAGGACGTCAAGGAGGTGCGTCGTGGACGCGTCTCCGACTACGCAGCCGAGCGCCCCGGCGCCGTCTTCGTGGCCGACGGCTCCATCTGGGACGTCCCCTGTGACGTTGCGCTGCCCTGCGCGACCCAGAACGAGCTGCCCCTGTCCGGCGTTCAGAGCCTCATCAAGAACGGCGTCCAGCTGGTGGCCGAGGGTGCGAACATGCCCACCACCCCCGAGGCGATCGAGGCCCTGCAGGCCGCGGGCGTCGCCTACGCCCCCGGCAAGGCCTCCAACGCGGGCGGCGTGGCCACCTCCGGCCTCGAGATGCAGCAGAACTCGGGCCGCACCCAGTGGCCCTTCGAGGAGACCGACGCCAAGCTCCACCAGATCATGGTCGACATCCACGCGAACACCGTCGCCACCGCCGAGGAGTACGGCGTGGCCGGTGACTACGTGGCCGGCGCGAACCTGGCGGGCTTCCGCAAGGTTGCCGACGCGATGGTCGCGATGGGTCTCATCTGATCCGCTTCCTGTCGATGCCCCGGCGTCTCTTCGGCGTCGGGGCACCGTCGTCTCTGCGGCTGATCGGGGGAGTAAGCCCGGCCACCGTCGTGCCCTAGCGTTCCTCGTTGGCCGCCCGATCCGCTACCCTGGATGGGTGGCCATTGAATTTTCTGAAGAGATCCCGTCCCTGCGCACCACGATGGAGAACATCCTCGCGGTCGTGCAGCCGGACAAGCTGCGCGAGCAGATCGCCGAGCTGAACGAGAAGGCGGCCGCGCCCGACCTGTGGGACGACCCGAGCGCCGCCCAGGCTGTGACGAGCGCGCTCAGCCACCGCCAGAGCGAGCTCGACCGCGTCACGCAGATGAGCGAGCGCATCGACGACCTGGAGGCCATGGTGGACATGGCTGCCGAGGACCCGGACGAGAGTGCCGACATTCTGGCCGAGGCCGAGGCTGATCTGGACAAGCTCCGCAAGGACTTGAGTGACCTGGAGATCCGCACGCTGCTGGACGGCGAGTACGACGAGCGCAACGCCGTCATTACGATCCGAAGCGGCGCGGGCGGCGTGGACGCCGCCGACTTCGCCGAGATCCTCCTGCGCATGTACCTGCGCTGGGCCGAGCGTCACGGCTACCCGACGAAGGTCATGGACACCTCCTACGCGGAAGAGGCGGGCCTGAAGTCGGCGACCTTCGAGGTTCAGGCCCCCTACGCCTACGGCACGCTGAGCGTCGAGGCCGGCACCCATCGCCTCGTGCGTATCAGCCCCTTCGATAACCAGGGGCGCCGCCAGACGTCCTTCGCGGCCGTCGAAGTCATTCCCCTCATCGAGACGACGGACCACATCGAGATCCCCGAGTCCGAGCTGAAGGTCGACGTCTTCCGTTCCTCGGGCCCCGGCGGCCAGTCCGTGAACACGACCGACTCGGCCGTGCGTATGACCCACATCCCCACGGGCATCGTCGTGTCCATGCAGGATGAGAAGTCCCAGATCCAAAACCGCGCGGCCGCCCTGCGAGTCCTGCAGTCCCGCCTCCTCGTTTTGCGCCACGAGGAAGAGCAGGCGAAGAAGAAGGAGCTCGCCGGCGACGTCAAGGCCTCGTGGGGCGACCAGATGCGCTCCTACGTCCTCCAGCCGTATCAGATGGTCAAGGACCTGCGCACCGAGTACGAGTCGGGCAACCCCCAGTCCGTCTTCGATGGCGACATTGATGGCTTCATCAACGCCGGTATCCGCTGGCGCAAGAACGAGCAGAACGCCGCCCAGGACTGAGACGCGCGGCAACGCATCACCCGGCCTCGGCCTCGTCGATTTATGCACGAGGCCGAGGCCGCGCGCGTGTCCAAGGCGTCCCGGGCGGAGGGCTGAGTGACACACCGGCGGTTTTCCGCGTGTCGCAGCAGGGGCGTGACCCGATCGTTACCTAATCTGACAGGGACTATTGACCCCGATCGGACGGTCCCATGATTCGTTTTGATGATGTCACCATGGTGTACACACCTGGTGCCCAGCCCGCGCTGGACCACGTCTCGCTGGAGGTGGAACGCGAAGAGTTCGTGTTCCTCGTTGGCAAGTCGGGTTCCGGCAAGTCCACGTTCCTGCAGCTCGTCATGCGCGAAATGAAGGCGACCAGCGGCAAGGTGTGGGTGCTCGGCAAGGACGTGTCCAAGCTGTCCACGTGGGCGGTCCCGAAGCTGCGCCGCCAGATCGGCACGGTCTTCCAGGACTTCCGACTGCTGCCTTCTAAGACCGTGTACGAGAACGTCGCGCTGGCCATGCAGGTCATCGGAAAGCCGCGTCACGCGATCGAAACCTCGGTCCCGGACGCGCTCGAGCTGGTGGGTCTGTCCGGCAAGGAGTCGCGTCTGCCGCACGAACTCTCCGGCGGCGAGGAGCAGCGCGTCGCTATCGCGCGTGCCATGGTGAATCGTCCCGAGCTGCTGCTCGCGGATGAGCCCACCGGCAACCTGGACCCGGAGACGTCGCTGGGCATCATGCGCCTCCTGGATCGAATCAACCGCACGGGCACGACCGTCGTCATGGCCACCCACGACGCCGACATCGTCAACCAGATGCGTAAGCGAGTCATCGAGCTAGAGGCCGGCGACGTCGTGCGCGATCAGAACCGCGGCGTCTACGGGGCCGGGAGGTAACACCAGTGAAACTTCGTTTTATTCTGTCCGAGGTCGGCAAGGGCCTGTCGCGTAACCGCGCGATGAGCGTCGCCGTCATCCTCGTGACCTTCGTGTCCCTCCTCTTCGTGGGCATCGCGGGCCTGACCCAGATGCAGGTGTCCAAGATGAAGTCGGAGTGGTACGACAAGATCGAGGTCACGATCTACATGTGCGCGATCAACGACGCGGCCGCGAATTGCAACGCAACCGAGGCGACCGATGCGCAGATCGACGCGGTGCGCCAAAAGCTGGCCTCCTCCGAGATGAGCCCGTACGTGGCGAACGTGTACGAGGAGACGAAGGAAGAGGCCTACGAGAACTTCAAGCGTCTCAACGGCAACGATGCGCTGACACAGTGGACCACGCCGGACATGCTCCAGTTCGCGTTCCGTATCAAGCTGGTCAACCCCGAGCAGTACTCGGTGGTCAAGGAGGAGTTCTCCGGGACCCCCGGCGTGTCCGAGGTCCGCGACCAGCGTGAGGTCGTCGAGCCCCTGTTCCGCGTGCTGGGCGCCGCTCGCACGGCCGCCCTCGGCCTCGGTGCCATCATGGTCGTCGCCGCGATCCTGCTGATCTCGACGACGATCCGCCTGAGCGCGATGAGCCGCGAACAGGAAACGCAGATCATGCGATACGTGGGTGCCTCGAACCTGTTCATTCAGGCCCCCTTCATGATTGAGGGCGCACTGGCTGCGCTCGTGGGTGCCGTGTTCGCGATCGGTTCGCTGTTCGCGGGCGTTCACTTCATCGTCCAGGGTTGGATGGCCCCTTCCTTTAGGTGGACGAACTTTATCGGTATGGGCGAGGTGGCGATCATGACGCCGATCCTCGTCCTGGCAGCGGTCGCGCTGGCGGTTATCGCGTCGGCGTTCTCGCTCGCGAAGTACACGAAGGCGTAAGTCTCATGTCTCGTTTCCTGCATCATCGTGGCCGTCGCGCGCTGCGCGTCGGCGCGCTCGCTCTGGCGGTGGCGTCCTTCGCGGCGATGAGTCAGGCGATGCCTGCTCGCGCCGACGACGAGCGCGACGCCGCCGCGAACGCAGCCGCAGAGGCCGAGGCAACGGTCAACGCCCTGCAGTCGCAGCTGGAGGGTATCGACGCGTCGCTCGCTCAGGTCTTCATCGACCTGCAGGCTCTCAACGGGCAGATTCCGGTGGCGCAGGCCGCCTACGAGTCCGCGACCGCGACGTACGACGCGAAGTCGCGTGAGCACGCGACGATCCTGGGCGAGCTCAATGCTGCCCAGGGCGAGCAGAACCGCATCGACCAGTCGCTGACTCAGGCCACCACGCAGGCCGACGACGCACAGCGCGCGATTGCCGATCTGGTGCGCCGTAAGTACCGCGAAGGCAACGTTGATCCGGTCGCCGTGGCCCTGACCGCGGGCGGTACGGAGTCGATCACCGACCGTGCGGCGGCCGCCGACATGGCGCTGCGCACGGAGAACCAGACGATGACGGCCGCGCTGGATGTCTCCTCGTCCCAGCGCACGCAGGCCACCCGTCAGAACGCGATCACGGACCGTATTTCCGACCTGGAGGAGAAGGCCGCGCAGGCCGAAGCCGAGGCTGAGGCCGCGAAGAGCGAGGCTGACTCCAAGCTCACGGAGCTCAATAACCTGAAGACGCAGGCGCAGGCCAAGCAGGCCGAGTGGGATGCCCAGAAGGGCCAGGTTCAGGCCTCGCTCGACCAGGCCGAAGCGGACTATCAGGCGCGCAGCTCCGAGCTCGCTGCGATCGACGCGGCAAACATTGCGTCGGGGGCCTCCTACGTGTCGGCGTCGGGCTTCCGTAGCCCGCTCGACATTCCGATCGTCGTGACCAGCCCGTTTGGCATGCGCTACCACCCGGTCCTGGGCATCATGAAGGGCCACTCGGGCACCGACATGGCCGCCGACTGCGGCACGATCATTCGCGCTGTGGCCTCGGGCTACGTCAACGCGGTGTCCTCGGACTACTCGGCGGGTAACTACGTGGATATTAACCACGGCCTCGTCGGCGGTAACTCCGTCATCACCGAGTACCTGCACATGCAGGCCCAGTACGTGTCGCCGGGTCAGTACGTGAACGCGGGCGACGCGCTGGGTGAGGTTGGCTCGACCGGCTACGCGACCGGATGCCACCTGCATTTTGGTGTCATTCAGAACGGAAGCTACGTTGAACCGATGGATTATTTGTAATCCGCGTTAGGATGGACCCTCGTAGCGTTTTGCTACGGGGGTCTTCCCGCAAGTTGCGCGGAAAACGAGTCAGAAAGGAGGCAGCATGCCCAAGGATTGGAAGAAGCCCAAGCTCACGGAGGGGCAGCGCGCCAAGGCTGCCTCCGACGCGAAGAAGACGATCGCCCGCAACAAGAAGGCGCGCCACGACTACACGATTGAAGACACGTGGGAGGCCGGCCTGGCTCTCATGGGCACCGAGGTGAAGGCGCTGCGCATGGGCCGCGCTTCCCTCGTGGATGCGTGGGTCGAGATCAACGGGGGAGAGGCGTGGCTCTACGGCGCGAACATTCCCCTGTACTCCCAGGGTTCGTGGACGAACCACGCGCCGACTCGCAAGCGCAAGCTGCTGCTGCACCGCGCGGAGATCGAGCGCATGCAGGACCGGGTGGCCGCGAAGGGCTACACGATCGTGCCGCTGGAGCTCTACTTCATCGGCGGCCGCGTCAAGGTCGAAATCGCCCTGGCCAAGGGCAAGCAGGAATGGGATAAGCGCCAGGCGCTGCGCGAAAAGCAGGACCAGCGCGAGGCCGAGCGCGCGATGCGCCGCTACGTCAAGCAGGCCCGCCGATAGGGGAAAGAAGGCGATTCCGTGCGGGGTCCCGTCAGGATTTTTCGTCGTGATCTGCTGAGGCTGGTGCGTGTTCCGGCCGCGTGGATTGTCATCATCGGTATGGCATTCGTGCCCGCGCTCTACGCGTGGTTCAACATCGTCGGGTTCTGGGACCCGTACTCGCAGACCTCCCACATCCGCGTGGCGGTGGCGAACGAGGACGAGGGCGCGACCAAGGACCGGATCGGCACCGTGAACGTGGGCGCGATGCTTGAGAATCAGCTGAAGCAGAACGATCAGCTGGGTTGGCACTTCGTGAGCGCGGACGAGGCCCGTGCGGAGGTCGAGCGCGGCGATTCATACGCGGCCTTCATCATCCCGGCGTCTTTCTCCCGTGACCTGACGGGCATCGTTGACGGTACGTACGTCAAGCCGAATATCCAGTATTACGTCAACGAGAAGAACAACGCGGTGGCCCCCAAGATCACGGGGGCGGGTGCGACGGCGTTGGATCGCCAGATCAACTCGGCGTTCGTGTCGACGGTGGCCAAGGTTTTGTCGGAGAAGGCGTCCGAGGCCGGGGTGAGCATCGCGAACAACGCTGACCAGAAGCGTTCGGACGTGTCTGCTTCGGTGTCCGAGGCCTCGGCGAAGCTGGGCAGTGCCTCGCAGACCCTGGAGGGTGTGGGGGAGAAGATCGACGCGGCGAAGGCTTCGGTGGCCTCGGCGCGCGCGACCCTGAGCGACCTGGATAGCGCAGCTTCGGATCTGTCAGCGTCCCTGGACCAGGCGGACCAGCTGGTGGGCGACTCGCGCACCTCGCTGGCCTCATTCTCCGGTCAGATGGGCGGTGCCCTCGACGGCCTGTCCTCGAACGCGGCGAGCGCCCTTGCGGGGGTCTCTGCGGACGCGGGCACTCTCGACGGTGCGGTGCAGGGTGCGTCCGGACGCGTGGGTGGCCTGCTCACTGAGGGCACGTCGATTAACGACTCGGTGGGCGAGGTGCTCACGGAGCTGAATGCCCTAGGGATTGGGAACCTGCCCGCCGCGGGGACGGCTCTGGCGGACCTGACGAACCAGAACACCGCGCTGTCCGCGGCCCTCGGGAACCTGACGACCCTCAACTCGGACCTCTCGGCGTCATCCTCATCGATCACGAACGCGCTGACGTCGGCCTCCGACGCCTCCGCTGCGGTGTCGGCCTCGGCGACGAGCGCCCGCAGCGGTGTCTCCTCCCAGCTTCCCGCGATTTCGTCGGCGCTTGACGATTTCTCGAGCGCATCCTCGTCGATGCGCGGCTCCCTCGACACCTTGCGCAGCCAGCGCGACCAGGTGTCGGGCCTGCTCGACCAGCTCGATTCCCTCCTGGACGGGGCGAAGACGGCGACTCAGACGAGCGCCACGAACGTCGCAGCTATCACGACCGACCTGAACTCGGTGGCCACGGACATCTCCTCGCTGTCCTCCTCGAACACGCTGCGCGACCTCGCGAGCTCCCTCGGTGTTAACGCCGACTCGATCGCTTCCTTCATGGCCTCGCCGACGCAGATCGAGACGAAGGCCGTGTACCCCGTGGCAGCGTACGGCTCGGCGATGGCCCCGCTGTTCACCAATTTGGCCCTGTGGATTGGCGCGTTCTCGCTCGTCCTCCTCCTCAAGCTCGATGTGGATGAGGAGGGCATCGGCCCCACGTCCTCTGCCGCCAAGTACATGGGCCGGTGGATGCTGCTCGCGTTCTTCGGGGTCATCCAGGCGCTCGTCGTGTCGATCGGCGACCTCATCATCGGCGTGCAGACGGTCTCCCGACTGGGTTTCGTGGGGACGGCGATGATCATCTCGCTGGTGTTCACCTCGATCGTCTACATGCTTTCCACGTGCTTCCAGCACATCGGCAAGGGCCTGTGCGTCATCATCATGGTCATGCAGATTCCCGGTTCCGCCGGCCTGTATCCGATCGAGATGCTCCCGTCCTTCTTCCGCTTCCTGCACCCGCTGTTCCCCTTTACCTACGGTGTTAATGCGCTGCGTGAGATCGTGGCCGGGTTCTATGGGCACACCTACCTGTCGTGCCTGGCGGTTCTCGGTGCCGAGGCGCTGGTTGCGTTCGCGATCGGCCTCGCGCTACGTCCGTTCTTGGTGAACCTGAACGCGATGATCACGCGCGACCTGGCCTCCTCCGGGCTCTTCCTGGCCGAGGCCACGCGCGTTCCTTCGAACCGCTATCGCCTCACCCAGATCGTGGCGGCCCTGGCCGATCACGACGGTTTCCAGCGCTCGGTGAGTGGGCGTGCCGCGCGCTTCGAACGTCGTTACCCGACGATTCGCCGCGCCGCCATCATTCTCGGGGTTATCGTGCCGGTGGCTCTGGCGGTGCTGTCCGTCGCGAATGTGGCGGAGGTGCCGATCATTCTGGGTGCCTGGATCGTCTGGGTCCTCCTCGTCATCACTTTCCTGATTGGGCTGGAGTACCTGCGCGAGGCCTTGGCGCGTCAGCAGCTCCTCGGTGCCATGGACGAGCAGGACGTGCGTTCCCTGCTCACCCGCCGCGTGCAGGGCGCGCGATCGCGTCTCGCGCTTGGCGCGGCCGCCGTGGGCGCGTCGATCTCGTCGGCGCTCGCCTCAACCCTGGGTGAGCGCGGGGGAGAGGACGCGGACGAGGCCGACCCTGGCCTCGTCGATGAGGACGGCGCGGGCGAAGCATCGGAGGCGGCGAAGGGAGAGCAGCAGTGAGGACCATCTGGGCTATCTACCGCGCCGACCTGCGCCGCGCGCATCGTTCCCTCATCGCCAGCGTCGTTGTCTTCGGCCTGGTCGTCATTCCGTCGCTGTTCACGTGGTTCAACGTGGCGGCGTCGTGGGACCCGTTCGGGAACACGAAGAGCCTGCGCATCGCGATTGCGAACACGGACGCGGGCTACAAGTCGGACCTGGTACCGCTGCACGTCAACATCGGCGATTCCGTGGTGTCCGCGCTGCGTAAGAACGACAACTTCGACTGGGTCATCGCGTCCGAGGACGAGGCGGTCGAGGGGACGCGCTCGGGTGAGTACTACGCGGCCATCGTCATCCCGTCGGACTTCTCCCAGGAGATGCTCACCTTCTTCGACGGGGGAGCCTCCTCCGCGCCGATGACCTACTACGTCAACGAGAAGAAGAACGGCATCTCGCCGAAGATCGCCGGGCAGGGTGCCGAGGCCGTGAGCGCCCAGGTGAACCAGATCTTCGTGCAGACGCTCTCCGAGGTTGCCCTCGATACGGCGACGTCGGTGGGGGACGCGCTGTCGTCGCCGACCGCGGTCAACACGGTGACGGCCCTCGATAATCGCGTGCAGACGGTCGCCTCGCGCCTGCGTACCGCGGCCGATAGTGCGGATGCCTACGCGTCCCTCGTGGGCTCCTCGGTGACGCTCATCGACTCGACGACCACGCTCGTGGACGGGCTGGGCAGCGCGAAGGGTTCCGCGCAGTCCGCGGTCTCGAGCGCTCAGGCCGGAGCGAGCGGACTCGGATCCGCTGCGTCGGCGGCGGTCTCCTCGGTGTCCGACGCGATCTCCTCCTCGCAGTCCTCGCTGTCCTCCCTGTCGAGCGCCGTCGAGAACGTGTATGCGAACGGCTCGACGAGCGCATCGGACGCGGCCTCGACGCTGCGCTCGCAGGCCTCCGTGCTGGACACGCAGGCCGCCAGCTTCGCATCGATCAAGTCGACGCTGGAGGCATTGCCCGGCTCGCCCGTCTCCCAGTCCTCGCTGGACCGCCTGCAGGCCGCCTCAGACCGGTTGACCGCGGTTGCAAACGGACTGCGTTCCTCCGCCTCCGAGCTGGACTCCAAGGTCGCGAACGCGCAGGCCGGGCATGACACGGTGAACGGCCTGATCGCTCAGGCGCGCTCCGCGGTCGACGGCCTGTCCTCCGACTACGAGACCAACCTGCGGCCTCAGCTCGAATCGCTGGCCTCTACCCTGGCCTCGGCCCAATCCTCCCTGAGTGCCGCCCGCACGTCGCTGGAGGGCGCGACCTCCGCGGCCTCGAACGGGAGCGGGAGCGCGCGCGAGGGGCTCACCCAGCTGCGCGACAACCTGACCGGCGCGGCCACGAGCCTGCGCGAGGCGGCCGGAAAGCTGGACTCCCTGCACGCTTCGATCAGCGAGGCGCTTGCCAGTGGCGACCTGACGACGCTCGGGACCATCATCGGGAATAATCCCGAGGCCCTGGCGGCGGCCATCGCGGCACCCGTGGGCGTGGAGAAGACTCCCGTCTACCCGGTCGCGAACTTCGGCTCCCAGATGGCGCCCCTGTACACGATCCTGGCGCTGTGGGTGGGCTCCATCCTGATGGTCGTGTCGCTGCGCTCGGACGTCACGGACTCCAACGTCGCCGACGGCCTACCCGAGGGTGACCCGCTGCGCGCGACCCTGACCGCGAAGCCCGTCGGCCTGGCCGCCGGGTACCTGGGCCGCTACCTGATTTTTGGGACGATCGCGCTCACCCAGGCGACCCTGGTGGGGCTGGGTGACCTGTACTTCCTGAAGGTCCAACACGCTCACCCGCTGCAGTTCATGGGCACCCTGTGGCTGACGGCCGTCGTGTTCTCGTTCCTCATGTACACGCTCATTGCGACATTCGGGAATGTGGGCAAGGCCCTGGGCGTGCTGCTCCTGGTCCTGCAGATTTCGGGCGCCGGGGGAGCGTTCCCGCTGGCGATCCTGCCCTCCTTCTTCTCCTCCGTTTCCCCGTTCCTGCCGGCCACGCACGCGATCACTGCGCTGCGCGCGTCGATCGCGGGGTACGCGGGTCACGAGTACGGGGACGCCATGTTGTCCCTGGCTTCCTTCATCCTGTTTGCCGCGTTCCTGGGGTTGGCGCTGCGCCCGCTGCTGGTGCGTAAGAACCGGCGCATGGTGGAGAAGCTGGAGTCCACGAAGCTGCTCTGAGGCGTCGGTTTTTCCCTTGACGGGTGGGGGATGCGGGCGTAGACTGATGTGTCCGACGGTCTGCGGTAACGCTGGGCGTCGGGGAGTTGAAAACTCAAGAGGGGATGATCGGTTTCGACAGTGGTCGTCGATCGAAGTGAAGCGAGCCGAGGATGTACGCTCATCTCGTTAACGATGCGTGCAAACCAATAGGTGCCGAACAGAATCGCACCGACTACGTTCTCGCTGCCTGATATCGCAGCCTGAACCTTTAGTCCGTCAGCCCGGGAGTTGCTTTCGGCCCGGTGTCTGGCGTCGTCTAGGGAGCCACTGGGAGTCGCCCATGTTGGTGGGGTGCCTCCGACACTTAATCAACTGAGCCTATCTGGCGGTGTGTCTACGCAATGCTGGGGGCTGAGAAATAAAACCGTAGACTGCGCTCGGAGAAGAATTCGGGGCCGGCCATTGGACGGGGGTTCGATTCCCCCCATCTCCACAACAGCCCATTTATCGCTGCAATTGCAACACTTAGCCCCCATGATGGGTACGGAATGGGTACACGTAGCGTGACGCACTGCCGCTGGACGGCGGCGCACCACGCTGCATTTGTTTTGCGGATCACATTCATTCTGGCTTGTGCTATGCATCGTGCCCGACGCGATCACTTACGAACACCCGAGCCCGACGCTTCAATCAGCTGCGCAAATGTGTGCACCCGGTATGCGACCGGCTCCGGCGCTTCCCGCCTCATCCCGCGTCGCCATGCTCAGCGGGAGAATCCTCATCGGCGGAGCGCAGAGCACCACGCACACACACGTGGCAGCGCCCCGCCGACGAGGGAGATTTAGCCGCTTCACGCCTGCGGCGCTCGCGAATGTCACCAATTACCTCGACGACCGTGTCAGATATCAAGATGACCAATCCGAGACAAGCGGCGGTGGTCAGCGCGACCGTGCGCCCCAGCATCACGTTCTGGCAGGTCATTCCTCGTCACCGCCATCCCGATCAACGCGGCGAGCCTGCAGAATGACCGACCCCGACGCAGCGTCCTGGATCGCGTACCCGGCACGTGATGCCGTCTGCTCCTCAAGGCTTCCCCTTCGCTCAGTGCGGGCAATGAGGTCTTGCGGTGTAGTGCCTAGCGCCGCTGCGAGGCGCTCGACCTCCGGCAGCGTGAAAGCGCGGTGCCCATTGAGTTTGAGTGAGAGGCTCGCGCGGCTCATACGCGCCTTTGCGGCAAGCGCGTTTTGCGTGAGCCCCTTTTCACGGGCGAATTCCCTGATCTGTGCAGCTACCGTCAGTTCAGATCTCGTTTCTATATGTGTAGACTGATGAATACTATGTAAGTCTCCATTTGTGGAGTTTGCAAGCTGGCTTCACGCGGCCTACGTCTACATAAATAGATATACTTACCTCATGGGAAGCAGATCGCTAAAGTCGAGCCCCTTTGAGCGCGCCGTCATTGACACTCTCAAGGAGCAGATTCGGCTGAAAGGCCTAACCGTCGACCGACTCGCAAAGCGTGCCGGGATTACACGTGCTAGGTGCTACAAAATCTTCGCGGGTGACGCAACTTGCACCATCACTGACTTTTGGACCATGTGCGACGCCCTCAATGTCCGCTGCTCCGCAGTCGCAGCCGAAGCGGAACGACGCACTCCGTCCTCGCTCGCGAGTACCGCAGTGGCCTCACAGGAACTGTCGTGATTCACGGTTTTCGTGCCTCATTTTTGGGGCCATAAGTATCGATGTTGCTCCTCCGACGTGAAGATGCCCCACAGTCGTTTGACTGCGGGGCATCTCACTGGGTTCAGGTGCGTTATTCTTCGTCCTTGCTTGCGCGGTCCGGCGCTACGAACACCGCTGCGAGCGCGACAAGGTCCAACGCCCCGATGATGCCAGCAATTAGTGTATGGCCGGTATAGATCGCATATGCGACGACTCCGAGCGACACTAGTACCGACACGAAGCCGAGGTACTGTCCGCGCCTCGTGAACCTGTCTGGGATCTCGAAGGGGGCGCGCCTTGTGAACGACTCATCTTCAATTGCGGTTTCAACAGCCTTCACATAGAGGTCGTAGATCTCTGGCGCATTGCTGCGCAGCTCGGCCAGCTCCTTTGGGTCTGGCAAGACGATTGGCGCATGCAGGTGGTTCTCCTGGATGAACGCAAGTACTTGCTGACCTATTTGCTGAGCTGCTTCTTCCTCTGCGGCTCCTCGATCTTCACTCTCGTGAGAGTGCTCGCCGAGTCGCGCAGCAACAGGTCCGGGGTTCTGGGCTGTACCTCCGGGAGCTGCTGTCTCATCGCTCGATAGCTCCTGGCTCCCGTCAGGTCGAACACTGACCTCGCTCCCGTTAGGACTAGCGTCTTGCGACGACGCGCCGGTATCGGCATTGCAGTCATGCTGTTCTCCTTTCCTAGCCCTATTTGCCATGGCGCCATGGTAGCTTTGTTTGCTCTTTCTGTACATATTTCCGCAAGCGCGGTTTCTCGCAAATCACCCTCATGGCCCGTTCATGACGCTACTGCACGCTGGCTGCGCGGGCCTCCATGCGCGCGATCATTTCCAGCTCGTAGGCCTCATCAGAGCGCTGATAGCGCGCGGCCATGTCCGGGTCAGACCAGCCGTACCGTGCCATCAGGGCGCGCGTCGTGGCACCCGCCTGGCCATACCTGGTGGCTGAGTAGTGGCGGAGTGCGTGCCAGCCGCCGGAGTGCCCGTCTGGGATCTCGATACCTGCGGCGGCCTGCGCGGCAGTGAGCAGGCGTCTGAGCGCCGTGTCGCGCGCATAGCCCGAGCCGCGCAGTGCCGGGAACAGGATTGCCTGCGGGCCGGGTGCGACATGGTCACGCAGATGAGTGCGCATCGTGGTAGCGGTCGAGGTCATGAGGGCCACGGTCCGCACACCCGCGGTTGTCTTCGTTGGCCCGGTCTCCAGATGCCTGCCGATGCGATGCGTGACGCCTCCACCCGCACGCTCATGCCGCCGTCCTCGCGCTCGAGGATTGAGGCGCGCGTGAGCCCGAGCGCCTCGTTGATCCGCAGGCCCGCGTCCGCCAGCATGGCGACCAGCGCGCGATATGGCTCGGGCATCGCGTCCGCGAGCGCGGCGACCTGGCCGGGCGTGTAGAGGAATTTCGAGATGATGCGCGCCTCCCTCGCGCCGCCCTTGATTCGCAGCGGGCTGGACTCCAGGAATGTGCGGTCATCGGCGGCGGCTGCGTTGAGGAGTGCGCGCATGGTTTCGTAGGCGTTTTTTCGCGCGCCCGGCGTCGCGTCGAGGTTGGCCCACCACTGTGCGAGTGATGCTGGCGTCAGCGCCGTCAGCTCCTGGTCGCCGAGGTAGGGAGTACGTGCCGGCGTAGATCCGAGCGCCGTTTGCACAGCATGCTGCTGCGGCGGTGCGCTCGAGGTCGGCGAGCCATTCGTTGGCCCACTCGGCCGTAGTCAGGCCCCTGAGTGACTGCTGGCGGGCGGCCTCGGCGTCACGGGCGGCGATGGCGTCTGGATGTTCCCACGTGCCGGCAGCAATGGCCGATCACTGCGCAGCGAGCCAGATCTCCGCCTCACGCTTCGTCGGGAAAGTGTGCGGAGCGGAGATGCGGGGCGCGCGGCCAGGGCCGGTGTAGGTAGGGTCGTCGAATCGGGCGCGGTAACGTGGACGCGAGGCCGTTCCGCGCTTGTTGATGGTCCCGAATGACTGCCTTCCCATCGTGTCCGCCCTCCGCGCTTGTGGGTGCAAAATGGGTACACGCACAGCATAGCGGACTGGCTATACAGGATATATGGGACGTATGGAATCGTGGGCAATTAGCGGCAGGTCGCCAAATTCCGACTTTTCCACACACGCACGCGGATCGTCAGGAGCACGGCCCAACAATTTCCCCGTCTCCACCCACCTCAAACCCCGGGTTTCCATTGTGAACTGCCTCCCGTTTCTTGGACATTGAAATTGAAGTCCGAGGAATGGGAGGCTTTTCGTGCCTGTGGATGTATGTGTGAGGCATGATCGTTTGCTTCGGGAGCAAGCGGTGGAGATGTTCGAGAGGGGATGTGGCTACGGTTTGGCAACCTGTTAGAGGCCGATGAGCACAAGCACGATGACGAGAGCCAGTATTACTAAGACTTACACAAGATCTATTGTGTACAGAGTCATTCCGTGGTATAATAGACACATATATGCGCGATTTATGTCTGGCGGTTCCGATGAAAGATGGTAATAAGAAAGAGAAGCGCGTGTCTGTGTCCATATCGCTCACGGACAGCGAGTGTGATGAGCTTGGGGGCTGTGCCGAGAGGTACGGCCTCTCTCTGTCTGCGTTCCTGTACCTTGCGGCGAAGGAGTATGTAGATAATCACAACTCGATTCAAGAAGGAGAATAGCAAATGTCAACAATCTATACCGCGAACGAGTAGAAGGGCTATGGCAAGCAAAATTACTACTGGAATGAGCACAGACTCGACGGGAGCACAGTCACAAGTCTTGGTCTGTAGACGACCCGAACATGCCTGAATGGCTACATCAGTACATCAACGATTAGGGAAATATTTAAGGAGGACTTTTTTATGAGTAGATATGCAATGTGTCCTGAATGCGGGCATAGGATGAGACGTGTGCTTGATTCTTGGGGTAACTGGGACGGAGAAACGTACCAGTGCGATTACTGTTCTTCAGGGTATGCGGATGATGAGGAAGATAGCGAAAGTCTGAGCGTATATGATGCCGCGCTGATTTGGGCTTCAAACGGTAAGGACGAGGATTACACGTTCGGGTATTCAGAAGATGAGCTAGAGGATGCGCTGTAGGCGATAGCAACTGAACGATGAGCAAACAATTCAAGCAAAACGACAATGACCTCGCCATAGCCTGCTAACGCTTCTCGTCGCATAGTCAGAACGAGGCGTCGATAGACCAGCAGCGGGAGCAGGCGCAGGCGTTCGCCAAGGCTCACGGATACAACATCGTGAAGGAGTACGAGGACGCCGCCATGTCGGGCACGACGAGCGACCGTCCGCAGTACCAGCTCATGCTCTCCGAGGTGGGCACGATAAGACCGGCAGCCGTCATCCTGTGGAAGACGGACAGGCTGGGGTGTGACCGATTCGAGCTTGCGGACGCGAAACGGCGGATTCGCGACGCCGGGTGCCGCATCTGTCTTATCGCGGAGCCCACGCCGGATGACTCGCCGGAGTCGGTGCTCATGGAGACGATGATGGAGGGCGTGGCCGAGTTCTACTCAAGGCAACTGTCCGTCAACATCAGACGAGGCATGGCCTACAACGCCGAGCACGCCCTCTATAATGGGCACAAGGTATGGGGCTATGGTGTGGACGGGGATAAGCACTACGTCGTGGATGATGCGGTAGCTCCGTTCGTGGTAGCGATGTTCACGCGCTACGCGGACGGCGAAGCGATGCTGTCCATCTGCGACGACTTCAACGCCAAGGGGCTTCGGACGACGCGGGGTGCGCTCTTTGGCGTCAAGACCGTGGACAAGCTGCTCAAGAACAGGGCGTATATCGGCGAGTACCGCCACGGCGGCGTCACCGTCGAGGGCGGGATTCCTCAGATTGTGGATGAGGAGCTGTTCGACAGGGCGCAGAGGAGGCTCGCCGAGAACAAGCGCAATGGCTCAAGGAGAAAGGCGAGCGTACAGGCGCAGGATGCGCCGCGCTACTGGCTGACGGACAAGCTCTACTGCGGCGAGTGCGGAGGTTCCATGCAGGGTGTCTCGGGCACGAGCAAGACGGGAGCCAAGCACTATT
>NZ_JAPWAD010000013.1:0-70890 GCF_041432695.1 Pauljensenia sp. 27098_8_83
AAACGCACATTTCAGCCCATTCGAGGCGAGCAGGGAGAAAATTATCCCGGTCGAGATGCAAACAACCGACGCAGGGAGAGTTTTATCCCGCAGTGGTGGCAGTGCTTCCTCTCCACAATGAGCGTGGGCCAGCCAAGGCATCACCGGTTTCATCCCACGGAAACCTGCCGAAAGCCAAAGCATCACCGGTTTCTTGCAGCATGCACCCACCCCACCGATGCCCAATGCGCACGCCTCCCACAAAATCGCATGCAATTCCCTCACCCCCCAAACGCACAACGACTCAAAACGTTGGAATACCAATGATTGAATTCCAAAGTTGGAAATACTCTTCGGCGAATTGCATGCGAAACTGCCGAGCAACCACAAAGACGGCGTACAAAACGGGGCCGGTGGTCGTCCACCGGCCCCGCCTCGTCTCGATCAGTGCCTGATATGCGTTGAAAACCCAGCGCATGAGCAGCGGCGAAGCCCGTCGGCATCCACCACCGAACGGGCCAGCGTCAAGATGCCCAGACGTCAGCGACTAACAGGCACCCCGACGCCGCCGGGTATCAGGCGCGCACGGAGCGCTCGTAGTCCTTCATCAGGTCGATGCGACGCTGGTGGCGCTCGTCGCCGCTGAAGGGGGTCTCAAGGAACGCATCGATGAGCGCAATGGCCTCTTCTTCGCTGTGCTGGCGGGCACCAACGGCGACGACATTCGCGTCGTTGTGCTCGCGGGCCAGACGCGCGGTCGCGTCGGACCACACGAGGGCGGCACGCACGCCTTCCACGCAATTGGCGGCCATCTGCTCACCATTGCCGGAGCCACCGATGACGATGCCGAGGCTGCCTGGCTCGCTGACGACGGCCTGGGCGGCCTCAATGCAGAACGGCGGGTAGTCGTCGAGCGCATCGTAGGCGTGAGCGCCATGGTCAACGACGTCGTGACCGGCCTCGCGCAGGTGGGCGACAACCTTTTCCTTGAGTTCGAAACCGGCGTGATCGGTGCCGATATGAACGCGCATGGGATCCTCCTGGAGAGTTCTCAAACAAGCAACGCCCACTAGTATGGCACACATCACCGTTCCGCGTGGATGTATGAAACCCTGCTAAACTGACCGAGCTGCCCCGATAGCTCAGCGGATAGAGCGCTTGCCTCCGGTGCAAGAGGTCGCAGGTTCGAGTCCTGTTCGGGGCGCCACGCATACCCACGCATACCCACGCATACCCACTCGCGCGCACATACACCCGTCGGCCACCAATGCCCGCGTTCAACCCAACGGAAACCCACGCGCACACGGGCCCCGGCCTCGTCGATGAGGCCACTCCCACCTGCCGGAAGGCTCCGCACCCGCCTCCCCTACCCCATAAAATGGTGAGCGTATCTATCGTCAACCAAGGACTGGCCGATGACCTACCCCTGGTGGAGCCTGCTCCCCTTCGTTGCGATGCTCGCGTGCATCGCGCTCTTGCCTATCATCCCGAAGACCTCGCACTGGTGGGAAAAGGAATGCTCCCAGCTCTCCGTCGCGCTCGCTCTCGGCGTGCCGACGACGGTCTGGATGTTCATGAGGGCGGGCACCGGCCCGCTCATCGCCACGGGCGTGGAGTACGTGCAGTTCATCGCGCTGCTCTTCGCGCTGTTCGTGGTGTCCGGCGGCATTCACTTGGCCGGCGACATTCAGGCGACTCCGCGTAACAACACGATCTTCCTGGCGATCGGCGGCCTGCTGGCCTCGTTCATCGGGACGACGGGCGCGGCCATGCTGCTGATTCGCCCGCTCCTGGAGACGAATAAGGAACGTAAGCACCGCGTGCACACGGTCCTGTTCACGATCTTCATTGTGGCGAACTGTGGCGGCATACTGACTCCGCTCGGCGACCCGCCGCTGTTCCTCGGCTACCTGCACGGCGTGCCGTTCTCGTGGACGTTCGCACTGTGGAAGGAGTGGCTGTTTACTCTGGCGCTGCTGCTCCTCACCTACTACTCGATTGACCGCGTGCGTTACGCCTCCGAGGACACCTCCTCCATTGAGGCCGACGACCGCGACGTGCAGCCCCTGCTCCTGCACGGAAAGATCAACCTGCTGTTCTTCGCGATCATCATCCTGTCTGTCGCTTTCGCTCCCTCCTGGGATGGCGAGGCTCTCGCCGAGGGCCACTTCGAGTCGTGGGTCGACCTGGTGCCGTGGCGTGAGGTCATCATGTTCGCGGTCGCGGGCCTGTCCTACAAGCTGTCGGACAAGAAGGTGCGCTTCGAGGAGAACGCGTTCACGTGGGGCCCGATCATGGAGGTTGCGACCCTGTTCATCGGCATCTTCTCGACGATGGCGCCCGCGCTGCGTTACCTGGAGCAGATTGCCCCATCTCTGCCGCTGACCCGCATGACATACTTCGTGTTCACTGGCGGCCTGTCCTCCGTCTTGGATAACGCTCCGACGTACATGACGTTCTTCGAGATGGCGAAGGCGTCCGGCGGCGAGGGCACCCTGATTGCTGGCGTGCCCGAGTACTACCTGATTCCGATTTCGCTGGGTGCCGTGTTCTGCGGCGCGATCACGTACATCGGCAACGGCCCGAACTTCATGGTCAAGTCAGTCGCCGAGTCCGACGGCGTGCCCATGCCGTCGTTTGGTCGCTACGTTGGCTACGCGTTCACGCTCCTGGTGCCCGTCCTGGCCGCCATGGCGATGATCTTCGTGGGTGAGTCCTGGCTGGTTCGAGGCCTGGGCATCGCTCTGGCGCTCGGCTTGGCGTTCCTCTCGCTCGTGCGCATCCGCCGCGCGGGCCTGGACGAGGCCGTGGCCGACTTCAGCGGCAACGAGTGAGCCAGCGGTCTTGACAGATGCGTCGAGGGGGCGGAGCCAAGCGGCTCCGCCCCCTCGTTTTCCTAGGTCAAAGCACCCACGAGCCTCGCTACTTGGCGAGCAGCTCCATCATGAACCCCCACAGGGCCGTGCGCGGCGGGGCGTCCAGGGTGGGCACGTTCCGCTCCTGCATGAGGGCGAGTGCGCGAGGGTCGAGGGGCGCGTGGATTTGCGCGTGCATGTGATCGGTGACGAAGCATTCGACGTGCTCGGTCTCCTTCCACCGGTCCCAAGTCCGTTCTTCCCGCACGCACAGCACGGCGCACCACCGCTTGTGCCAGCAGTCCTGCGAAAAGTGAGAGCCACTGGGGCCCTTGGCGGCCACATCGATCAGGGCTGACTGTGCCCTTTCCAGATCCACGTCACGCACCGCCTGCACGAAGTCAGCGGAGATCCACGGCGGTCCGTCATGGATGGTTGGCCCGGGCTCCAGGAGAGTCTCCTCGGCCAGGATGCGTGGAACATCGCAGTTATCAACCTGGGTAAAGTGCGCGCCGTCGGCCTCGGTGCGCATGACGACCGAGCGCGGCCGTGAGGGCCAGATCCTCACATTCCGCACGCCGATGCTCGGCCTCGGAGAGACGACGCGGATAACGAGGCGATAGTTAACGCTGCGCGCGGGGCCCAGGATCGCCTCAGCGTCGCCCGCGAGGCCGTTGGAGTCGGCGAGGCCAGCGCCGATCAGTCCACCGACGGGCATTGCACTCGTGAGAGCGTTGCCCCCTTCTCTCATACCCATAAGGTCAATGAGCGCATTCGCCTGTTCGAGGGAGACGACGAGTTCCTCCGGCGACGAGGCCGTGGTTCCTTCGGCGGTCATGATTCCACCTCCAGAGTCTGCGCCATCTCCATGAAGCTGGCAATAACGGTTGGGAAGTCACTACTCGCGCACGTGCATGTTGCGGCCCATAGGAATTGGCGGGACTCCTCGTCCCCGTCGTTTCTATGCCGGGTGAGCCACACGAGCTGCGAGACGGTCATTGAGATGGCATTGAGGGTGTACACGCCCGTGATGAAGCGGGTACGCGCGGTTGGATACGGCACGACGGTGTCATCTATGAGGCGACATCCAGGATGCGGCTCAGCCAGACGACGAGCACTGTCGTCAAGGATTTCCTTCTCCCCTTTGCCGCTGAATACCTCAGTTTCAGTGATGACGATGTTCGGCACGTACCCCTCTGTTGCCTCCCCGACGGCAATGAAGCGAATACTCTCATCCTCGCCGAGATCCCCGAGCTCTCCGCGTTCCTCCTCCGACAGCTGCCTCCAACCGGAAGCCACACGCATCATCACGCCTGTGCCCACAAGACGATCTACCCCATCAGAACCGCGGGTCTGAGAGGGCTTCTGACCGTTTTTCCCTTCTTCTAATAGACCATTGCGCTTGGCATATTGCCATTCCGGGTACATACAATCGGGAAATTTGATGGGCAGAAAACCAACAACGAACAGTATCGGGAAAAGAAATACTGGAATACACGCGCAGAAAAACAACCACTTCGGAGGATCATACTGACCAAACCACACGACCACCGGCCCGACGATCAACCACATGGAATATGACGGTACGATGACAGAGTCAAAGTTCTTGGGGCGCCGATATCTCCCCACGCGTCGTGGTAAATCCCAGCCTCCACTGGCGTGAAACATCTGGTAATACCAGTAGGCCATCCCCGACACCCCGAGGAGGAAGGCACCGAGCGGGTAAGAGTTAAGCTCCGAATTCACAACTGTCTCCCCGGTCCCCCTGCAATCAAAGCGGACACTTTTTCTCCTGACACCACAGCAAGCAGCAAGCAGTAACACGCCAGAATATTGCACGGCCCACAAGAAAGTCAAAGCACCAGGGGCACGAGAAAGCGGGCGCGCACCCGCCGGTGCGCGCCCGCCATTTCAAGCAATAACCTCAGTCAGTCCCTGGGGCCCGAAACAGAACCGGGGGCCGGAGGCTGAGTCCACAGGCCGCGAGTCTCCAGGAAGTCACGCAGGAAGACGGGGCGGTCGGTGATGATGCCGTCGACGCCGACCTCGAGGAGGCGCAGCACGTCGGCCACCGTGTTGATGGTCCACACGTGCACGGCCAGGCCCAGGGTGTGGGCGGTGGCAACGAAGCGCTCGTCAACGACGCGGATCGGGCCCTGGTGCATGGGCACCTGGGCGGCGATGGCGCCCTGGCGAGGGCCGGGCACGTGCCACCAGGCGGGGTTCGTGGCGCTCTTCGCGGCACCCACGAGGCGCACGACGGCCTCGGTACCGAGAGACGTGGCGACCGCGCGGGCCGGGTCCGAAGCGGCCGTGTCGCGCACGGCGCGCAGGCGCGGCTCGGAGAAGGAGGCAACCAGCACGCGGTTGGCCGCACCATGGTCGGCGATGACATCGAGGAGCGGCCCCTCAACGCCCGGCTCCTTCGCGTCGATATTGAAGTACATATCCGGGAAGGCCTCGAGAACCTGCGCGAGCAGAGGAATCTGCTCGCCGGAGTCGCGGTGGCGCAGCTTCGACAGCTCGCGCCACGTCATCTGGGCGATCGTGCCGGTCCCGTCATAGCAGCGATCCACGGTCTCATCGTGGCAGAGGACGACCTTGCCGTCGGCGGTGATGTGAGCGTCGGTCTCCACGTGGCGGATCCCGGCCTCGTACGTGTGCGCGAAGGCGCTCATCGTGTTTTCGGGTGCCTCTTCACTGCCGCCGCGGTGGGCGAAAATGATGGGTCCCTGGCGCATCGTGACGGGCATCATGAGCAAGACTCCTGTCCGAGATAAACAGCTTTGTTTGTCTCCATCCACGCCTCCGGGTCCACGGGAGTGTCCGAGGAGTCGTGGATTTCGAAGTGCAGGTGGGGGCCCGTCGACCAGCCGTTGTTGCCGACCGCGCCGATGACCTGCCCGGCGGTCACGGTGTCGCCAACCTTCACCTTAATTTTGTTCATGTACTGGTGCAGGTAGGCGGAGTGGAAGACGGTGCCGTCGGACTTCGTGTGCTTGATCTGCACGTACGCGCCCGAGCGCGAGTTCTCCGCGACCTCTTCGACGACGCCGCCGTACACGGCTGTGATGGGGGTGTCGAGCGGGGCTGCCATGTCGATACCCTCGTGGGCCAGGAGCTGGCCGGAGACGGGCGAAATACGCATCGTGAAGGGCGAGGTGATCGTGTAGGACCCCTCCGGCAGCGGCCAGTAGATCGTGTCGGCGACGACGCGCACGTTGCGGTTGCCGTCCGCGCCGTTGCCCGACGCGCAGCCGGTGATAGACACGGGGGCCTTCGCCTTGGCGCGGGAGTTCGCGGTGAGGGTGCCATCCAGGGCGGTGGCCTGGGGCAGCGCGGAGGACACGGCCCAGCTGGGTCCGCCCACCGAGGTGCCGAAGGCACGCGCGGGCACGGTCAAAGACGAGTCGGAGCCCACGCGTCCCGTCATGGGCACCGCGATCGTTGTGCCCGCCAGGCCCAGGACGAGGAGGGCACGCAGCACGTAGCCCACGGGGTGGACGTCGCGGCGTCGGCCAGCGGACGAGGCCCGGGCCTCGCTCCCGGGTTCGGCTTCACTCTCGGGTTCGGCCCGGTTTTCGGGTTCGACCACGTTCTCGGGAGCGACCACGGGCGAGGCCGGGGCGGCCTCGTCGGGTGCGGCCTCGTCAGGCGTGGCCGCAGCGCGAGGGGGCGGGGGTGCCGCGGGATCCTGATCGATGGGGATCGCCGCGGTAATCGGTGTCTCCTGTGAGTCCTCGCCATGTGTGGAGCGCGCGGCGCGCAGCTGCGACCGCTTCGGCAGCGGGCATTCGATGTCGCTCACGCTCTCCCCCTCATCTGTGTTCGTCGCTTCCGGACCTCAACCTAATGTACCTTGCTGATCGCGCCTCGTCATGGGCGCTGGAGGGCATCTCGGACTTCGCCGACTAGCAGTTCCAGGATGTCTTCGAGGAAGAGGATGCCGACGACGGTGCCCGCGTCGCGCACGAGGGCGCAGTGGACGCCGGTGCGCTGCATGTGGCGCAGCGCATCCTCGACCTGGTCGCCGGAGGACACGGCCTCGAGGCGACGGATGCGCCACGGCGTGATCGGCTGCTCGCGATCCTCCCCGGTGGCGTACAGGACATCTTTGAGGTGAACGTAGCCGACGATGGAGCCGTCGTCCCCAGCGATCGGGAAGCGCGAATAGCCCGTGTGGGCGACCTGCTCCTCGACGTCGGCGGGGGTAGCCCCTTGCGGCAGCACGACGAGCTTGTCGAGGGGAACCATCGCGGTCCCAGCGGTTTCCTCGGAGAACTCCAGGGTGCCACTGAGCAGACCCAGCTCATCTGTCAGCACGCCTTCGGCCTGCGAAGCGACGACGATCGAGGCCACCTCCTCGACCGTGTAGGTGGCCGAGATTTCCGAGCGCGGCTCGTAGCCCGCCATGCGCACAAACCAGTTCGCGAAGTGATCCATGGCCTCGATGATCGGACGCAGGACGTGGCCCAGGCGCACGAGGACGGGGGCCAGGACCAGCAGCATCCGCACGGGGGCGGCAATCGAGACGTTTTTGGGGACCATCTCGCCGAACACGACATGGCAGAAGAGGACGATGACGAGGGCCGCCGCAAATCCGACGACGTGGCTGGTCGCCTCGGGCGCGCCCAGGCGCTCAAGCGGCGACTCGACGAGGTGCGCGATCGCGGGCTCAGCGACGACGCCCAGGGTCGTGGACGCGACCGTCACACCCAGCTGGCAGATCGCCAGCATGAGGGAGACGTGCCGCAGGGCGAAGAGAGCAGCGCCGGCTCCGCGCACCCCCTCGTCCGCGAGAGGCTCGACCTGCGAGCGACGCGTCGAGGTGACGGCGAACTCGCCGGCCACGAAGAACGCGTTGACGGCCAGCAGGGCCACGGTGATAGCGAGACCAACCCCGACGCTCACAGGGACACCTCCTCATCGGTATCCTCGGAGGCCGCGGGCGTGATCGCCACCTGGGCAACGCGCCTGCCCTGCATCTGGGTGACCTCGATGCCGATACCATCGACGCTCACGCGCGAGCCGACGCAGGGGATTTCACCCAGCTCATTCATGACGAGGCCGCCGATCGTGTCGTAGGGGCCGTCCTCGGGCAGGTTGATGTCGGTGCGGCGCGCGAGCTCATCGGGGCGCAGCGTGCCGGGCACGAGGAACGTGCCGTCGGGGCGCGGGCGGATACCGAGGCGACGCTGGTCGTGCTCGTCGGAGACCTCGCCGACGATCTCTTCGACGACGTCCTCGAGGGTGACGATGCCGGACACGCCACCGTACTCGTCGACGACGACGGCCATTTGCAGGCCTTCGTCGCGCAGCTGCACCATGAGGGGGCCGATCGGCGCGGTCTCGGGAACCGAAGGCGCGTCCGTCATGAGCGACGACGACACGACGGGGACCTCGGCGCGCCGCTCGGCGGGTACGGCGACCGCGCGGCGCAGGGACACCAGGCCGAGGATGTCGTCGGAGTCATCGCCGATCACGGGGAATCGGGAGTGCCCGGTTTCGTGGGCCAGGTCGAGCACGTCCTGGGCGCTGTCGCCTTCGCTGAGGGTGTGCAGGCGGCCGCGGTCCGTCATGACGTCGGCGGCGCTCAGGGTGGACATGCGGATCGTGTTGACGAAGAGGTCGGCCGTGGACATGTCGAAGGTCCCCTCTTCGACGGAGTGCTCGACGAGGGCCGCCAGCTCGGAAGCCGAGCGCGCCGACGAGATTTCCTCCTGCGGCTCGATACCCATGCGGGAGAGCACCCAGTTTGCCGTGCCACCCAGCACCCAGATGATGGGTCGGGCGATCACCGTGAAGACCATCTGGAAGGGAACGACACGTACGGCCGTGGCCAGCGGATGGGCCAGGGCGAGGTTCTTGGGGACGAGCTCACCGAAGAGCATCGAGAAAACGTTGATGAACGCGGCAGCCACGAATGCCGCGATGCCGGTCGCCAGGCCCCACGCGAGGCCGACCGATCCGAGCAGGTCCTCCAGCAGCTCAGCCAGAGCGCTCTGCGTCGTGTAGCCGAGCAGGATCGTGGTCAGCGTAATGCCCACCTGGGCGCCCGACAGCTGAGTGGAAAGAGTCCGGGTGGCCCGCAGGACGGATGCGGTGCCGCGATCCCCCTCCTCCGCTTTCTTCTCGAGGACGGCCTGGTCGACCGCGACGAGGGAAAACTCGGCGGACACGAAGACGAAGGTGCCGGCGGTCAAGACGATGCCAAGCACAAGCATGAGCGCTGTGATCATCGCGCATCCCCCTCCACGAGGGCGGGGCTGGTCGCGGGCAGACGCGCGGGCAAGGGGTGAGAAAGAGCGGCAGTACAGCCGACAGTGTCGCAGTCCATGATGGTTCCAGTCTAGCGTCCCAGCCCCTCTCCCCCAGCGCGCATTTCCACACACCGCGGCGCATGTGCCAACAATCATTCTCCAACGGACCAAAGACCCTTGAAGTACACGCCAAAGGCATACCAGGTTTCGTGAAGACGGTCACGCGGCGGTAGAATTATTGAGGTATGGCCGCACGGGATTTTGCCCATGCGCGCGGCGCGACACTTACGGAGGAATACGTGCCCACTCCCACCGCTTCTCAGCCCGATCCCCAGTGGTACATCGCGAAGATGCGAGACCTCTACGAGCGCGATCCCCAGCTCCTGGATCCCTCCTGGCGAGCCTATTTCTCCACTGAGTCCGCTCCCCCGCAGCTGCGAGCCAAGCGTCCCGCCATCCCCGAGGGCACACCCACACTCGAGTCGGCCTCGGCCCCCACTGATCACGCGATTCCCGCATCGGTCACGCCGCCCACCCTCGACATTGAGGACGACGCCCCCGAGGCCTCGCGCCAGCCGGACGCCCATGTCGTCTCCGTGACGCGCTCGGACCTGCCGCCCGCACCGCCCGCCGCCGTCGCGGAGGCCACCAGCCCCTACACGCGCCAGCAGCACGGGCGCGCAGCCTTCACCCTTTTCCAGGGTGCCCCCTCGCAGGATGAGCTCCACATCCTCAAGTCCGCGGCGCGCGCGACCGCCAAGCACATGGAGGCCTCGCTCTCCATCCCCACGGCCACCTCCCAGCGCCAGATCCCGGCCAAGCTCCTCATCGAAAACCGTGCCCTCATCAACGCGCACCTGGCGCGCACAGTCGGCGGCAAGGTCTCATTCACCCACCTCATCGGCTACGCGCTGGTGGAAGCGCTGTGCGAGATGCCTGACCTCAACGTGCGCTACACGATCGAGGGCGGCAAGCCCGCCATCGAGCAGCTCGCGCACATCGGCTTCGGCCTGGCCATCGACGTGGCCGACGCGCAGGGCAACCACTCCCTGAAGGTCCCCGTCATCCACGACGCCGACACGCTGACCTTCGCCGAGTTCGTCGACGCCTACCAGGACCTCGTCACGCGCGCCCGCAACGCGACGCTGACGACCGCCGACTTCCAGGGCACCTCTGTCACCCTGACGAACCCGGGCACGCTGGGCACCACCACCTCCGTGCCGCGCCTCATGGTCGGCCAGGGCCTCATCATCGGCGTGGGCGCCACCGACTACCCGGCGGAATACCGCGGCGTCTCCCCCAAGCGCCTGGCCGCCCTCGGCATCGGCAAGACGATGTTCTTCTCCTCCACCTACGATCACCGCATCATCCAGGGCGCGGCGTCGGGCCGCCTCCTGGCACTCGTGGACGCCAAGCTCTCGGGCCGCGACGGCTTCTACGAGCGCGTCTTCACCTCGATGCACGTACCCGCGCGCCCCTACGCGTGGGAAGCGGACTACGACTACGACCCGAACCACGAGAAGGGCAAGCCCGCGCGCATCGCGGAGCTCATCCACGCCTACCGTTCGCGCGGACACCTCGCCGCAGACACAGACCCGCTGGCCTACCGCGTGCGTCGCCACCCCGACCTCGATATTTCCTCCTACGGCCTGAGCGTGTGGGACCTGGATCGTCCCTTCCCCACGGGCGGTTTCGGCGGCTCCGACCAGATGCTGCTGCGCGACATTCTCACGCGCCTGCACGACACCTACACGCGCACGGTCGGCATCGAATACATGCACATTCAGGACCCCGAGCAGCGCGCCTGGGTCCAAAAGCGCATCGAGCGCCCCTACGAGGCCCTCTCCCCCGACGCGCAGCGCCACATCCTGGGCACCCTCATCCGCGCCGAGGCCTTCGAGGAGTTCCTGCAGACCAAGTTCATGGGCCAAAAGCGCTTCTCGCTCGAGGGCGGCGAGTCCCTGATCCCGCTGCTCGACCACATCCTGGCCGACTCGGCGCGCACCGGCATCCACGAGGTCGCCATTGGCATGGCGCACCGCGGCCGCCTCAACGTGCTCGCCAACATCGCGGGCAAGTCCTACGCGCAGATCTTCGACGAGTTCGAAGGCAACTACATGCCTAACTCCGTCCAGGGATCGGGCGACGTCAAGTACCACCTGGGCACGTGGGGCGTCTACTCCCTTGACGACGGCCTAGCCACCAAGGTCTACATGGGCGCCAATCCCTCACACCTGGAGGCCGCCGACGGTGTCCTGGAGGGCATCGTGCGCGCCAAGCAGGAGCACCTGGGAGACCCCGACCTGCCGATCATCCCGATCCTCATCCACGGCGACGCGGCCTTCATCGGCCAGGGCGTCGTCCAGGAGACCCTCAACCTCTCCCAGCTTGAGGGCTACAAGACCGGCGGCACGATCCACATCATCGTCAACAACCAGATCGGCTTCACGACCGGCCCGACGCAGGGCCGCTCGACCGGATACGCGACTGACCTGGCCAAGGGCCTGCAGGTCCCGATCCTGCACGTGAACGCGGACGACCCCGAGGCCGTCATCCGCTGCGCACACCTGGCCTTCGAATACCGCAACGCCTTCCACAAGGACGTCATCATCGACATGGTGTGCTACCGCCGTCGCGGTCACAACGAGGGCGACGACCCGTCGATGACCCAGCCCGTCATGTACTCCCTCATCGACCGCATCCCCTCCACGCGCGCCGTGTACATCCGCGGCCTCGTGGGTCGCGGTCAGCTCACCGAGGACGAGGCCCGCCAGTCGATCACCCAGTACGAGGCGGAGCTCGGGCGCATCCTCGAGGAGACCCGCGCGGGCGGCGCCTCCTCGGTGTCCGAGATTAACCCGGGCAGCCGCACGCACGACCCGGCGCTCACCGTCGGCGTGGGCGAGGCCGGGGAGTCCCCCGACGAGGAATGGACCATGCCGGAGTCCCAGTTGCCCGGCATCGGCATGATGATCGGGTGGACGTCTGCTGCCCCCGCCGAGCAGCTGCGCCGCATCGGCCACGCGCACACGCACTTCCCGGAGTGCTTCGAACCTCACCCGAAGCTGCGTCAGCTGTGCGAGCGCCGCCTCGAAATGGCGCTGGGCAACAAGCCGATCGACTGGGGTTTCGCCGAGCTCCTGGCCTTCGGCACGCTCCTCATGGAGGGCACCGGCGTGCGCCTGTCCGGTGAGGACGTGGGCCGCGCGACCTTCGTGCAGCGTCACGCGATCCTGCACGACGCGAACGACGGCCGCGAGTTCACGCCGCTGCGCTTCCTCACCGAAAACCAGGCGCGCTTCGACGTGTGGAACTCACCGCTGAGCGAGTACGGCGTGCTGGCCTTCGACTACGGCTACTCGCTGGAGAGCCCCGAGACCCTGACGATCTGGGAGGCGCAGTTCGGCGACTTCGCGAACGGCGCGCAGACCGTCATCGACGAGTTCGTGTGCTCGGCCGAGCAGAAGTGGGGCCAGCGTTCCTCGCTCGTCATGCTCCTGCCCCACGGCTACGAGGGACAGGGACCCGACCACTCGAGTGCGCGCATTGAGCGCTACCTGCAGCTGGCCGCCCAGGACAACATGTGGATCGTTCAGCCCTCCACGCCGGCGAACCACTTCCACATGCTGCGCACGCAGGCCTACAAGCGCCCGCGCAAGCCCCTCATCGCGTTCACGCCCAAGCAGCTGCTGCGCCTCTCGGCGGCATCCTCACACCTCGAGGAGTTCACCTCGGGCGGCTTCCAGCCCGTCATCGGGGACACCACGATCACCGATCCCGCATCGGTGACGCGCGTCCTGCTGTGCTCCGGCCGCCTGTACTACGACCTCGCGAAGGAGCGCGAGCACCGCGGCGACACGTCGACGGCCATCATTCGCCTGGAGCAGCTCTACCCGCTGCCTGAGGCCGAGCTCGCCGAGGTCCTCGCCCAGTACCCGAACGCGTCGGTGACGTGGGCGCAGGACGAGCCGCGCAACCAGGGCGCGTGGCCGCACCTGGCGCTCAACCTGTTCCCGTCTCTGGGACGCCCGGTCCGCGTGGTCTCGCGCCCCGAGTCTGCGACGACCGCTGCGGGACGTGCCTCGCTTCACAAGGAGCAAGCAGCTACCCTTATTGCGCAGGCCTTCGAAGGCTAAGAGGGTCCGCGCGCACCGCCTGAGTACGCGCGGGAGGCACAGGAAAGGAACACCATGCGGATCTGCTTCATCGGAGACGAGCTCGTCGCCGGCGTCGGTGACCCCCGAGGCCTGGGCTGGGTCGGTCGCGTCAACGCTCACTCGACCTTCGATCTGCCCGCCACGTTCCTGACCCTCGCCGTCCCCTCCGAGACGACGAAGCAGATGGCTGCGCGCTGGGAGGCCGAGGTCCTGCCGCGCCTGGCCGAGGGCGAGCCCCACGGCCTCGTCATCGGTGTGGGTCCGGGCGACGTCGCGGCCGGCATTTCGACGGCCCGCTCGCGCCTGAACCTGGCCAACATCACCGACCGGGCGACCGCGCTCGGCATCCCTAGCTTCGTCGTCGGGCCCCCGCCGCTCGCGGGCGTGGACTCCGGATCCCTCAAGGCACTGTCCTCCTCGTGCTCCGAGGTGTGCGCGCGCCGAGGCATCCCCTTCGTCGACTGCTACACACCGCTGGTCGCACACGACCAGTGGTTCGAGGACATGGCTGCCTCCCTCGCGCGCGGAGGGGACGGCCAGACCCTGCCCGGCCAGGCCGGCTACGCCCTCATGGCGTGGATCGTCCAGCACCAGGGCTGGTACGAGTGGACGGGAGCGATCCCGGCGGACGTGTGAGCACAGGAGGAATGTGTGTACCCACGTCATTCACGTTTCTCCCCCGAGAGCCGTCCGATGAGTGCTCGGCAACAGCTCGGCATGGCCATATGGGCCTGTGTGATCGTCGGATCCGCGGTCGTCATGCTCGGCGCGTTTTTGCTGGCCGGGAACTTCGGCGTCCGTCAGCTGGTCTGTTCACTCATCGGCTCTGGCGCGGCCGTTGTCTTCGGTATCTGTCTCTTATCGCTCCTTCCGACGCTTGTGCGCACGATGCGCGCACAGCTGGATCAACCTGGCGACGCAGGCCCTGCGATCAAGACACTTGTCGGCATTGCTCTCATCGCGTTGGTCGCGACCGCGTGCACCGTCATGGGCGCTGGAGCCTTCAGTGAGCTATCCAGTGACGCCCGCCAAGGCCCCCAGACACGGGCCGTCACGAGCTGCGAGAACTTCCAGACGTTCACCGAACACGGGCGTCGCGGCAGCACCTACTACCGCAACGTTTTTACCCTCCATTTTGACAACGGAAAGCAGCGTCGCTTCGACATCACGACGGACACGCAAGACGAGTTCACGAAACCAACAAGCCCTTACTACGCTGTCTATCAAGCATGTGTCGTCCGCCCTTTCACGACCTCTCTCGTCGTCGACTACTACCCGCGCACTGGGATCATGAAGGCTATCCGTGAGGCGTGACGCGAACGCGCCCCGGCCTCGTCCATCCCACACACATCAGTGAGACTATGAGCAACCAGTACCCCACCTCTCCCCCGCCAGGTCCCGTCAACCGCCCCCCGGCCTCGTCGATGATCGAGCGCCTGCCGCGGGGGTTCTCAACGCGCGCAAACCTGCTCGCATTCGTCGTCATCGGCTTCTTCGGCACCATTGCCTACGCCTTCGCGACGCTCGGCAGGTACGTGCACTTCGGGTTCTGGCGGCTCGTGTGGGTGGCCGCATGGTGCGCCATCGGTCTCGTCGCTGCGATCGCATGCGCGGTTCTCTTGACCTATCTACGGAGGCGTGGGTGCCGAGCGCAGGCCGAGGGGAACGCCTCCTCCGGTACGCTCTACACCGCCGTCTCAATCGCGGTGGGCGTTGTCGGCATCGTGATCGCTGCTGTGTCAGGCGTCTACGGGATCGCCGTCGCCCGGGACTTCACGGAGGGGCCCCGCACGATCAAAGTCACGTCGTGCCAACTCACCCAGAAGGAGCACTACAAGCCGTCGGACGATCACAGCAAGGTCATCGACTACTACGACAATCACTTCGCCATGACCCTGGAGGACGGGACAACGCGCACACTCACGCTCGAGATCGAGAGCTCCGACGACCTCGCCAAGGAGGGCGGCGTCTCCGCATTCATCTACGAGACATGCAAGGCGCGTTCCGGCGCGATGTCACTGACCGTCGATGTCTACAGCCACAGCTGGATCATCGTCGACGCACGAGTGGAATGAGCGGCACATGACCAAGGAGAAAACCACCGCGCGCGACAAGCTCCTCGCCTGCGCAATCATCATCGCTATCATGTCCCTCAATATCGTCCTGGGCTCTTTCTTCTCCCCCGGCTCATGGTCGTCGGCCGTCGTCACCGCAGCGGCTTCCTATCTGATTGTCTTCATCGTGGTCGCAGCCACTGCCGGCATCCGATTCCTGTACAGGGATTGGAAGACGCCTCCTCGCCACGGCGTCGGCCACCCAGCCGCGACGCTGCCCGCACACCTCGCTGGGCCCACCACGACGCCTGCCCGCGCCCAGGCGGCCAGCCGCGAGCGCCCGGCCCCTCCCACACCGCCGAGCAATTTCGCAACCATCGACGGTGCCATCAGCTACGCGCAGCAGTCCGGCTTTTCCATCATCAACCTGTTCACTGAGCACACGCCGCTCAATGACTTCCGCGAGGCCGTGGGCGCGGAAACCATCTACCTAGTTCTCTCCCACATCGCCGAAATCGACAAGAACGCTTCGGTCACTGTCACCGGGTCCGCGATGGACGGGGCGCTGACACTGACCATCAGCGCCCTCACGCCTGAGGCATCCGTCCTGGGCGGGCGTCGCATGGGTGAGATACGCGCCCTCATCGATAGCGTGAGCGGTAGTGTGGAGACCGACGAGCAAGTCGGCGCCTGGTCGCTCACCGCGCACCTGCCCACCGCAGCGGGTGCACCCTCCTAGCTCAGGCCTCGCCCACCATCGCCCGAACACCCGCATCAGGAGATCATGACCACCCAACCCCAGAAGACGTCCCGACGCGGGCGCAAGAAAACGCGCATCTCCTTCCCAGTGGCGCTCATTCTCGCGTGCGTCTACATCTACCAGATGAGCGGGCAAGGGCGAGACGTCGGCAAAGACAGGTTCATCTGGGAACTGATCGGCGCCGGGGCAGCGCTCCTCATCCCGCTTGGCTGTCTGCTCGTCATCGCCCTGCTCACGTATGCCTTCACGCGCCCCGGAAAAAACGGAAAAGGACTCGGCGCGACGGTTACCTCCCTCTTCCTCGGTGTCGCGTTCTTCCTGTCCGCCCTCATCAGCTACGTCCCGGTCACCTACGCCCTCCCCCGCATTCGGGACGCGATCGACGGACCACAAACCGTCACCATTATCTCGTGTCGATTCGAGCAAGACACGCACACCGAAAAACGATCCCGACACAGCAGCACAACCGTGTACGACAACAAGTTCATCATGACTGCGGCCGACTACACCAGACACACAACGACATTCGAGACCGGGTCACAAACTTCAATCCAGCACGCGACCGGTGTCGGGGCTTTTCTGTACGACGCGTGCGTGACGCGATCCGGTTCCGCGACCTTCACCGTGGACGTCTATCGCCACAGCTGGGTCCTCGTCGACGTGCGAGGGGAATGAGCGGCACATGACCAAGCAGAAAGCCACCAGCCGCGAGAAGCTGCTCGCGAACCTCGCTAAGCCCACCCCGATGCCCGTCTGCGCCCAGGCATCCGTCCTGGGCGGGCGTCGCATGGGTGAGATCCGTGCCCTCATCGATAGCGTGAGCGGTAGTGTGGAGACCGACGAGCAAGTCGGTGCTTGGTCGCTCACCGCGCACCTGCCCACCGCAGCGGGTGCACCCTCCTAGCTCAGGCCTCGCCCGTCACTCCTCACTTCATAGGTCCCCGCATGAGCACCCCCAACCAGTTCAACTCCCCGTCGAACACGTCCGGCCCCGGACAGATTCCCCCCTTCGATGCCTCCCAGTACCAGTACCCCTCCTACCAGGGCACCGACTCCCAGCAGGCATCCGGATACCAGTATCCGCAGTACGGGCAGCCCTACCAGGCGTCCGGTGCCGCGTCGCCCGACGGCTACGGCAGCGAGTATCAGGGCCAGTACAACCCGCAAGCCGACTACCGGTACCCGCAGAACCAGTCACCCGCGGGCGCCGCCTCCTACGGGTACGCCCAGGCCGACTCCTCGCACGAGGAAGAGGCTGCTGCCCCCACCCAAGAGAAGAAGCGTTCCCTCGCGACGACCGTTCTCACGGTCCTGGCCGTTCTCGCAGTGGTCATCTACGCCGTGGTGGGAGGCTCATACGACTTCGGCACGGAGAGGCTCATCTGGACGGGGGCGGCCAGCGGCCTCGGGCTCATCGTCGCCATCGGGTGCCTGGTCAGCATCCCCTTGTCCTTCCGCGAATTGCGGCGAGCCAAGGCCGCCGGTGACATCGCAACCAGAAGCATGCGCGTTCGCGCCCTGTTCTTCGCCATCATCATCCTCCCCCTCAGCGGCTACTTTTCCGTCACCTACGGCGTCCCGGCCGCCCAAGACCTCGTCGAAGGCCACCACACCGTCACTGTCACCTCGTGCACCTACGAGCAGGGCTCGCATCGAAAGTCACGTCGGCGCGGCCGCGGACGCACCGTGTTCGACAACTACTTCACGATGACCCTCGCGGACGGGACGTTGCATACGACAACCATCGAGACAGACCAGCCCGCGAGCATCCAGACCATGGGCGGTACCTACGAGGTGCTCTACCAGGCGTGTAAAGTGCAATCGGGCAGCTCGTCGATGACCCTGGACGTCTACGAGCACAGCTGGATCATCGTCGACGCCCGCCTGAACTGACACACACGATCAATCTCGCCCCGGCCTCGTTCCCACCCTTCCCCTCAGGTCCACCATGAGCAATCAGTACCCTTATTCCTCCCCCTACGATCCGTCCACTGACGGCAGTCAGCCCGCTAATCAGCCGCAGGTGCCGCAGCCGCAAGCGGGCGACGCGCAGCCTTCCTTGCCGCCGCTGTCGTACCAGGGTTGGGCATATCAGGGGTCCCCATACGGGCAGGCGTATGCCGCGTCGTCCGACGCCGACGAGGCCTCTCAGAGTGTTCCTGCCCCCAACGATCCTTCCGGCGAGGGCAAGGTGCCGAAGAAGCACACGGGGTGGTGGATCCTGCTCACCCTCGTGGGCCTCCTCCTTGGCACAGTCCTCTATTTCTTCGGTGAGATGTTCGACTTCGGCACGGAACGGATCGTCTGGACCCTCATCAAGTGCGCCGTCGCACTCGTCTTCGCCCTTGCCATGATTCCCCTCTATGCTGTTACGCGGCGCAATTACCTCGCGGCGAGCGCGCGGGGAGACGAGAAAGTGGCACAACAACGCCAGCTCGGCCTGGGGATGGTCGGCGTCTTTGGCCTCGGGTTCGCCATTTACGCGCTGTCGAACGGCGTTCCCGCGGTGCTTGACGTCGCCGACGGCCCACACACTGTCACGGTCACGTCATGCAGCTTCGAGCAGTACAAGACGAGTCGGTCACGCTACCGCGGCGGCGTCTCGACCGTGTACGAGAACCAGTTCATCATGACGTTTGAGGATGGCTCGACCCACACGCAGACCGTCGAGACGGACAGCAAGGATGAGATTGCGAGGCAAGGGGACGTGACAGCCGTCCTCTACGAGGCCTGCGCCCTGCGCTCCGGCAACGCGACCATGACCATCGGTTACTACACGCATTCAAGGGTCGTCGCGAGCGCGAAGATCAACAACTGATCGGTCGGCCCGCCCACCCGGCAGGCCGGCGCACGCGCCCCGGCCTCGTCCCAACCTCTACGGCCTGAAAGGGAACCCATGTCACGCAACCCCGCTTCCTCTCCTCGTCGGGCTTCCTCGCCCGCGCAAGGCCCGACACGCACAGGTGTCCTCAAGAAGATCGCCACCGCCATCGGGGCCGTCCTCGTGGCTCTCGTCATTTCCGCCTATGGGATCTTCTTGGTCATCGGAGAGCACACAGACTTCGGCCGCGAGCGCGTCGTGTGGTATACGCAGGCCTGCGGCGTTGGGCTCGTCATCGTCGCCGGGCTCCTCATCGCGTGCGCGTTCGCCTACCTCGGCGTGTGGCGGGCCAAGCGCAACGTCGATATTGAGAAGTACAACCAGCGTTCCTTCGGCATGGCCGCCCTGTGCGTGATCGCGTTATACGTGGGATTCCGGTCGATCAGCCAGGGCCTTCCCGCCTTCCGCGACCTGAAGGAGGGCACCACCACCGTCACCGTCACCTCGTGCAGCTTCGAGCAGATGCCGCGGTCAAACCCGGGGACGCGCGCTGATCGTACGCCCGACAACGATTGGGACAACACCTTCACGATGACGCTCGCTGATGGCACCAAGCACGTCACGGTCATCGAAACATACAATGCCAACGACATCGCCTCGCGCGGCGGTCTCACGGGCGTCCTCTACGAGGCCTGCGCTCGGCGCTCCGGATCCGCCTCCATGACCATGGAGGTCTACCCCCACACGTGGTCCATCGTCGAGGCGCGCATCGACTGACAAGACACAGGAGAGAGCCATGAGTATGCCCCCACGTGATCCTTCCTTTCCGCCGTCGCGGCAGGACTACAGGGACCTCATCGACCACCACTACGTCATCCGCGGCCTCACGTTCGCCCCGCTCATCCTGTTCCCGATCGCGATGAAGACCGGCGCGCAATACGGGCCGCTCAGCCTGTGGACGGGCATCGGCATGAACCTCAGCATCCTCCTCACCTGCCTCACGATCCCGCTGGCGATTCCCGTGATGCTGCGCGACGCCCGCGAGGCGCAGGCCCGCGGCGTCGACAAGGCGATCCCCCGCCGACGCCGCTGGAAAGCCGCCGGACGAGTCGCCATCGCCATCTCTTTCGGGATACTGAGCACCGTGCGCATCGTCCCCCTCGTCCGAGACCTGGCAAGCGGGCCCAAACCCGTGACCGTCACCAGCTGCACGAGTAGCGTCGCCGACCGTGAATGGCGCAGCGGCAGACGAGGATCGCGCACAACCACCATCTATCAGGTCTACGAGATCACCATGCAGCTCGCAGACGGCTCCACCCGCGTCCAAGACATCAGCCTGCAACCGCAGGACTCCGAACCCGCCAACTCCCTCGCAATCTACGACACGCTCTACGACGCCTGTGTCACCCATCCGGGCCAGACACCCATGACGCTACAGGTCATGCCCCGCAGCTGGCGGATCATCGAGGCCCACCTCGGCTAGCGCCAGGCCCCACGGCCTCCACACACAGGACACGATCCCCATGAGTTTTTCCAGCACTCCTCCCCGACCGTCAGTCCCTGATACTCCCCCTACTCCTCCCCTGCCTCCGACGCCCGCACCCGCCGTCGCGAAGCCGGGCCGCGGCGCAGGACGCTCCCTGTTCCTGCTCCTCCTCGTCCCCCCGGCGTTGATCATCACGATCATCGTCGTCATGTACAACATGGGTTCGTATGGGACGAGCAAACTCGTCGGCACCATCATCCTGTGTTGCCTGGGCCTCCTCGTCGTCATCGGTGCCGTCGCTACCCTCCTCGCCTCCATACCAGACCTGCGCGCCGCGAAGCGCTCGGGCGACCGGCGGGCGGTACGCAAGCAGCTGGACAACCTCGCCTCGATGGCATTCGGCGTCCTCGTGATTGCCACACCGGTCTTGTACTTTCTCACGCCCGCGGTGATCGACCTGGTTCAAGGACCTCAACCGCGCGCCGTCGCCTCCTGCAGCTACGCCCAAGACACCGTCACACGATCACAGTGGTTCACCGGAGGCACCAGCTACAACAACCACTTCGTCATGCGCTTTGACGATGGCACCCAGCACACCTTCACCATCGCCACCTCTGAGCAGGATATTTCCCAGCTGTCGGGCATCATTCATCCGCTCTACGAAGGCTGCGTCCTCCACCCCGACCAGACGCCGCTGACCATCGACATGTACGTGCACAGTAAAACCCTGGTGGACGCACGCCTCGACTAGTTGCCTAGCAGCGCAGGGCGGCCTGCGGCCGTGGCTTGCGACCGTGATCCTCGATCGCCGAGGCCGTGAAACAGCGTGTGAAACGCCTCGGTTACGCCTGCGTGAGGATCCCCGAGATGAAGCGCGCGCTGTGGTCGAGGGCTTCCTCGGCCTCGGGAATGATGGGAACGCTCAGGACATACACGTGGAAACCGTCCGGCTCCACGCGCAGACGCACGTCCACTCCAGCGCGGGCGGCCTTGCGCGCGAACTCGATCGCGTCGGGGCCGAGGATGTCCGCGTCCCCCTGGAAAATACGCATCGGCGGCAGGCCCGACGGATCGCCAAACAGGGGGCTGACACGCCAGTCGGCCGGATCCAGGTCGCCAGCCCACGCGCGACCCGCCCACGTCAGCCCGGGCACGCGCAGGATCTTGTCGCGGCCCTGCACCTCCTCGATCGCCGGATTCGTCATGGTGACGTCCACCCACGGCGCATACAGGACGAGGCCGTCCACCTGTCGCTGACCCGCATCACGCCGCTGCATGGCGAGGGAGAGCGCTAGGCCGCCACCCGCCGAGTCGCCGAAGATGATGACGCGGCCAAACTCAGCCTGTGCCTCGTCGATGATGGGCTGGACGAAGTCGAAGGCTTCGGTCGCAGTGTGGTTGGGGGCGAGCGGATAGTCCGGAATAATGACGGGCAGGCCCGTGCGGTCGATGAGGCCCTCGACAATCCCCCACTGGCCATCAACCAGGGGAAAGAGGTAGGCGCCACCGTGCAGGAAGATGAGGGCACCGCCCGAGCGCAGCCCCTGCTTCGGGAACACGCGGGTTATGCCCCTGTCGCTCGTCGCCGTGAAACGTGCTCGCATCGACGCGGGCATCGGGCCCGGCTGTGGGGCGTGGGCCGCCATATCGCGCGCGGCTTCTTCGGTGTGCAGCGCGGGAGGCGTGAGCCCCTTGCGGGCGTGAACGAGACGCATCTGGAGGGACATGGAGCCTCTTTCGCTCTTTCGGATCGACAAACGGTTTCTGTTCGCATCGGGACGCGCCCGCGCGCCAGCACGTACCAGGATACGACGTGAGGAAGGCTCGCTGCTCACTGCGAGTGTTCATCGTAGCTATCGGGAGGAAACACCAGTGGTGGTAGGTGCCGGTGGCTGAAGGCCGTATCTGCTCGCCGCCGGAATCTGGCGAGAGCACATCGGACGAACCTACTACGCGGATAGGTTACGAGCATGCGGATAGGTTATTAACCTATCCAGATGCGCCGATCCTATCCAGATACGCGGTTCCTATCCGGATGTGACGCTACAAGTCCACCAACCGCCAGGCTCACGTCGTCTCGCAAGCGGACAATCAACTGGCCTCACGTCTCCTCATAGATCCCACCCATCACACGCGATCACGCGGATAGGTAACGAACACCCGGATAGGTTACGAACATCCGGATAGCTTAATAACCTATCCAGATGCGCCGTTCCTATCCAGATGCGCCGTTCCTATCCAGAAGCGCCGATCCTATCCAGATACTCGCATGCGCTTATCCACAGGGCTATCTCCAGTGTCGGGTGTATCCACAGGCCCTCGTCTAGTGCTTTCCTCGATACCGATGATGATACGAAACTTCATCTATGACGAAATCTTCCATTATTATCGCCCCGCCCGCAGACGCACCTCGCGAACAATCAGCGTCAACGCTGGCCCACATCATGCGTGGCGTCTGCGCAGTCCTACCCCTCGATTCCACAAACGCCAACCCATGGGACGTATGGGACGCCGTCGCTCGCGCACGCATACATGCCGTCGACACCTCCCACGAGCACTCTCCTGTCTTTGTCGGGCAAAGCTGCTTACGACTCCTAGGGATCCGTGGGTGGTCCCAAAACCCTCCCGTTACCATCTATCGGGAGAACCGGAGATGCACCTCGTCTCTCCCCTCTTGTAGTGTCGGCTCCACGACGGTTCCACCTACATCAGTTTCGTGTTCTCAGTTTCCACCTCTTTCGAAGGAACGTAGCAGGATCGAGGGCTTGGTCGTGGAACACCCCTACGATGCGCTCGTCCGTTGTGCGCTTCATGAGGAGCCGTTAGAGTCCTTCGTCCTTGGGTGTATGGCGCTCAACGTATGGAGTCAGTTCTCGATGTTTCATCAGGATGAGTGCCGCCCGCGAGCCGAGGAAATACGAGCTGAACTGCTCGCTCGACTCGATCGGGCAGGCCACGTGCGCGGTTACCGACGTGCTCGCGCGATCCTCAAGGCTATCGATCCGGGCTGCGCAAATCCAGCAGAAGCTGCGCTTCTGTGGCTGGTACTGTCCATCTGCCCCTTCGCGGTCAAAACACAGGTGCACATCGGGGTACACGGCCGCCACTACTACATCGACATACTGATTGAGGACTTGCACCTCATCATCGAATTCGATGGGGTTGCAAAGCTTGGTGAGACCCGAGTCGAGCTCGAACAAGCGAAGCGCGAATGGGTGTTGCGCGACGAAAACCTGCGGGATGCCGGGTGGAGGGTTATCCGAGTGAGTTGGCCCGACTACGACGATTGGGAACAACTGCGTATCAGGTTAAGCCGGGTCCTCGGGCCAATCAATCCTGCTCCCGAATGTCGTTTCCTCTGGAAGCTACCGACGCAACGTTGCGATGGCCCGTTACGGCGCTTTTACTCGCGAACCCGCGCCTAGGCCGCCGCTACACGGATAGGTTATGAACATCCGGATAGGTTACGAACATCCGGATAGGTTACGAACACGCGGATAGGTAACGAACATCCGGATAGGTTAATAACCTATCCAAATGCGCCGTTCCTATCCAGATGCGAGGGCACGAGTCCACCAACCACCAGGCCCACGTCGTCTCGCAAGCGGAAAAACAACTGGCCCTGCGTCTCCTCACGGACCCGCTCCTAGGCCGCCACAACGCGGATAGGTTACGAACATCCGGATAGGTTACGAACACGCGGATAGGTTATGAACATCCGGATAGGTTAATAACCTATCCGGATCCGCTGATCCTATCCAGATGCGCCGTTCCTATCCAGATGTGACGCCACAATCTCCCTGATTCTGGCCCTTCGGACGCCCCACGCGCTAGGTCGGGAGTGTGCACCACCGATCACCAGGTGCCCCGTGAATCGCTGCCTCGCAATGCGCCTGGCACCCAGCCCCGGCAGCACACCCCACACGTCACGCGCGCCCAGCACGCGGCGCGCACCTCGCACGGCCGCACCCGGCTCCTGTAAGCCGCGCATACAAAACGCGCCCGGACCATCCGGTCCGGGCGCGCAACGTATTCGGCTCAGGCGTTAGGACGCTTGCCGTGGTTCGCGCCGTGCTTACGACGATCGCGACGCTTACGACCCCGCTTCGACATGTCATTCTCCTTGGGTTTGTTGTCTAGACTGAAGCATTTTTGCACACATTGACCCAAACCACCAAGGCACAGGCGGTTCCCGGCGACGAAGGTCACCGAAAAACGGGGGGCTCACCGGGCCTCGTCGATGCACGAGTCGATGGACGTGCCGATACGCGGGTTGGCACGCGAATGGGCGCCGACGACGCGAGCGCGGGGAGCGAACGCGCGCGAGGCCGCGCTCAGCGCCAGGTGACGGACACGCTCGTGATGGAGGCGACGACGCGGGCGCGCAGCGCATCCGAGGCCTGTTCGGACTCGTAGCAGCCGCGCATGAGGGCGCGCACGTGGCGTTCGGCGTCCAGGGCGTCGGAGCAGTGCTCGCAGGTGGCGACGTGCTGGATCATGAGGGCGCGGGCGCGCGCGTCGGGGCCGGGCACGGACCCGGCGTCGATGAGGCCGCTGCGGCGGTCGCATTCCTCGCAGTCGATCAGTTCGTATAGGGCGTCGAGGACGTCCTGGCAGGTGACGCGCGTGTTCACTTGGCTCCTCCGATCCCGTATTCCGCGGCGACGTCGGCCAGCGCGGAGCGCAAGTTCTTGCGCGCCCGGTTCAGTCGGCTCATGACGGTCCCCATGGGAACTCCTAGTTCTTCGGCGATTTCCTTGTAGCTCATACCTTCAACGTCAGCCATGAGGACAACCATCCGGTGTTCCTCTGAGAGCGAATCGAGGGCCTCGCGCAGCTGCGTGGAGGGCAGCGCCTCGAGGGCTTCGACTTCGGCGGATTTGAGGCCGACCTCCGCGTGGGAGGCGGCGTCGGCGAGCTGCCAGTCCTCGACGGTGTCGCTGGAGGCGCGCTTGGGCGAACGCTGTTCCTTGCGGTACCCGGTGATGTAGGTGTTCGTCAGGATTCGATACAGCCAGGCTTTGATGTTGGTGCCGGGCTTGTACTGGTGGAACTTCTGGTAGGCCTTGAGGTACGTCTCCTGAACCAGATCCTCGGCGTCGGCTCGGTTGCGGGTCATACCCAGGGCCGCGCCGAAGAGTTGGTTCATGAGGGGCATCGCTTCGTCCATGAAGCGGGCCTCGAGCGCAGCACCATCCGTGGCGGACGAGGCCGGGGCGAGCTCGGGTGCCCGGAGCGTCGGTGAGGGGGTTGTCGTATCCATCGTCTCCCAGCGTAGTCGCGCGGTCGTGCGGCGCGACTGGGAGTGGGCGATGGGTGGTCATACTGAGGGCAACGCCTCAGATGCGCCTTTATTCCACAACCAACCACATCTGTGCGTTGCACCACTTTCACACCGTTGATTGGGAGCCTCAGGGCCGTTCGGCTTCCCCCAGGGACAAAGGTGTCGAACAATAGGGGTATGAATCTGCTGCGCGTTGTTGCCCGTCCCCTGCTCGCCGCCCCGTTCATCGCCGACGGGGTTGATGCCCTCATGCATCCGCGTTTCCACGTGGAGCGCGCCGCGGGCGTTCGTCCCCTCATCGATAAGGCGACCGACGCGGTTGGCCTGGAGCCGCTGACGGACCAGCAGCTGGCCGTCGCGACCCGCGTGACGGGAGCGGTCACGGTCGTCGCGGGTCTGCGTTTCGCGCTGGGGCGCAAGCCCCGCGTGGCCGCCTTGACTCTCGCCGCGATCGGTGCGCCGATGGCCCTTGTGAACGCTCCCCTGCCGGGCACGACGCGCGGCCTGTCGAAGGAGCAGATCAAGCGTCGCCGCTACCGCACGCTCAACAAGGCGGGTCTGGCCGCTGGCGTTCTTCTCGCGTCGACGGACCGCGTCGGCCAGCCTTCGGCTCTCGTTGCGCGTTCGATGCGCCGCGATCAGCGCCGCGCGATCGCCGCGGCTGAGGCCGCGGTCGTGGAGCGTCTGAGCGGCTCCGCTTCGTGAGCGCGCCCTGGCCCGCTCCCCTGGCCGCTTCTCCCGTGGATGCCACGGTCGAGGTGCCGGGGTCTAAGTCGATCACGGCGCGCGCCCTCTACCTGGCGGCCGTCGCCGACTCCCCCTCCATCATTCGGGGTGCCCTGGATGCGCGCGACACGCGCCTGTTCGCGGCCGCCCTGGAGCTGATGGGCGCTCGCGTCGAAGACGAGGGCGCGGGCACCCTGCGCGTCACCCCGATGGAGCTTCCGCCCCGAGGCGGTCGCATCGAGTGCGGGCTGGCCGGCACCGTCATGCGTTTCCTGCCGCCCCTCGCTGCCATCTCCCCCGAGGAAACGCTTTTTGATGGGGACGAGCAGGCCTACGCGCGCCCCCTCGGCCCGCTCCTGGACGCCCTGGTGCGCATGGGCGCGACCATCACCTATCACGGGGAGCGCGGGCACCTGCCTTTCACGATTCAGGGCCCGATCCACACGCCGCTGGGCGCGCAGGCGTGGGTGGACTCCTCGTCCTCCTCGCAGTTCCTCTCCGCGCTGCTTCTGGTCTCTCCCCTCGTGGGCGATCCCCTGTTCGTGTCGGCTCCGGGGCTCGTCCCGTCGATACCGCACGTGGAGATGACACTGGCGTCCCTCGCGGGTGCGGGCATCGACCTGGAGGTCGTGGACGAGGGCCGGGCCGACCTATCCACCTGGCACATCTTCCCGTCGCGCCCCCGCGGCGGCGAGATCACCGTCGAGCCCGACCTGTCCAACGCGGGCCCCTTCCTGGCCGCGGCGATGGTGACGGGTGGACGCGTGCGCATCCCGGCGTGGCCGGGGGCGACGACGCAGGCGGGCGACGCCTGGCGCGCGCTGCTGGGACACATGGGCGCGACCATCACGCTGGACGAGGAGGGCCTGACCTTGACGGGTCCGGGCACCGGAAACTACCCGGGCATCAAGGCCACGATGGCCGAGGTCGGCGAGCTCACCCCCACCCTGGCCGCGATCTGCGCCTACGCCTCGACTCCCTCGCACCTGAGCGGCATCGCCCACCTGCGCGGACACGAGACCGACCGCCTGGCGGCGCTGGTCGCCGAGATCAACCGCGCGGGCGGGCAGGCCGAAGAGACCGAGGACGGCCTGATTATCACGCCGCGCCCTCTCCACGCCGCGCAGATTCGCTCCTACGCGGATCACCGCATGGCAACCTTCGGCGCGATCCTGGGCCTCGTCACGCCCGGCATCACGGTCGACGACATCGCCTGCACCTCCAAGACGCTGCCGACCTTCGAGGCCATGTGGGCCGCGCTCGTGAGCGCTCACGGTCAGGAGAATGCTCAGGCTGGCCCGGCCTCGTCGATCGAGGAGGAGAAGTGATGGCCCGCCGCGACACCGGAACCGACGACCCGCGCGTGCGCGTGCGCGCCGGCAAGGGCTCGCGCCCCCGCACGAAGGACCGGCCCGACTGGTCCTCCAAGCCGCTGGGCCGCGTCGTCGGTATCGACCGCGGCCGCTACCAGGTGTGCCTGGAGGCGGACGGGACCCGCGTGGTCGCCGTGCGCGCCCGCGAGCTGGGGCGAGGCTCCGTCATCATGGGCGACCGCGTGCGCCTCACCGGCGACTTGTCCGGGCGCCCCGACACGCTCGCGCGCATCGTCGCCGTCGAGGAACGCTCCTCGGTACTGCGCCGTTCCCTGGAGGACGCGCCGGATCAGCGCGGTGAAAAGGCGATCGTCGCGAACGCGGACACGATGTGCATCGTCGTCGCGCTGGCGGATCCGCCCCCGCGCACCGGCATGATCGACCGCTGCCTGGTCGCCGCCTACGAGGCCGGTCTCTCTCCCGTCCTCGTGCTGACGAAGGCCGACCTGGCCAGCGCCGACGAGCTGATCGCCGCCTACGAGGACTTCGACGTGCGCGTCGTGCTCACGAGCGCCGAGGCCGGGGAGGCCGACCCGGGCGTCGCCGAGCTGCGGGCCCTCCTGACCGGCCATTGGTCGGTGCTGGTGGGGCACTCGGGGGTCGGAAAGTCCACGCTCATCAACCTCCTGGTGCCGGGCGCGGGCCGCGCGACGGGGCACGTCAACGAGGTGACGGGACGCGGGCGCCACACCTCCACGTCCTCGGAGGCCTTCGAGCTGGAGACGAGCGGCTGGATCGTGGATACGCCCGGCGTGCGTTCCTTCGGCCTGGGGCACGTGAGCGTCGCCGACGTGCTCGGCGTGTTCCCGGACGTCGCGGAGGCGGCCGCCTGGTGCCTGCCGCTGTGCTCGCACGGCGAGGAGGAGCCCTCGTGCGCACTTGACACTTACGCGCGCGCCACCGGTCCCTTCACCATCGACGAGGCCGGGGACGAGGACGCGGATCGGGTGCGGTCTGAGCGCGCGTCGCGCGTAGCGTCGGTGCGCAGGCTCCTCGAGGCCGTGGCGACGGCGGAGGCCGCCAGCAAGGCCGCACGGTAGACCGCAGACGAAGGTGGCACTCAGACACAAATGCGCGAATATGCGCCCCGAAAGTGCTTGACAGTGCCTCCACGGCGCGGATAATGAAAGTGTAGCGATGGTCGCTACACGTGATTACGAGGATGTGATTACCATGAAAATCGCCATCAAGGCTCTTGCTTCCTTCGCCTGCGCGGCACTCCTGTCGGCTGGCGCGGTTCTCCCCACACAAGCTGCCAGTCGGCTAACCGTTGCCCCGGCGGGCGAAACAGCGGTCGAGGAGACGGAATCCGCTGAGGCCGTCCCCGTTGCCGCCGTTGTCGCCGCTGCGATCGCTGCGATGAAGTTTGGATACGGTGCTGCGTCTGATGAGGGAGTCAACCAGGCCCTCACTGGCGGCCTGACATGGAGCGAGTGGCAGGGCCGTAAGGGCTGGGCCATCTTCAACGCAGCCAACGCTGTCGGTCTCCTTGGAACCGCCGGATACCTTGGTTTCCGCCAGGGGTTCACGCATGAGTGCTGGTCACACTACTACTGCTACGCGTACTAGCACCCAACCACTAACCCTATAACTCACAGGGAGGGACAAGACATGCAGCAGTCTCAACGAGCCCCGGTCGGCACAGCTGAGACCGTGCCGACCAGCGTAGACAGAGCGCTGCGCGGGGTGTTTGCCTTCGTATTCTTTGCGGTCACCATCGCATCCGTCGCGTTGTCCGTCGCCAGGTCAGGGAGGCCTTCACCCGAACTCACGACCGCCATGTGCGCGGCACTCGTCGCCTGGCAGATGCCGGTCTTGTCGCGTTCGTGCGCAAGAACAACTTCGGGGATATTCACTCGTGTCCTCGAATGGGCGGGAATCACCTTCGCGGCGATCTCGATAGTGGCGGCAACGGTGAGCGCGTTCACCGGCGATGGAGGTGGCTACGAACAGTTCGCGACACTATCGCGAATCGCGAATGGCGCCCTGCTCGGCACGCTCTGTTGCCTCATCGCGCTGCTCGTACTCAAGTACCGGAGCCAAGACACCAACAAGTAAGCAGCGACACGCCAGTAGCGCCCAGTTCTGATCTATCGTCGGAAGCTGTGCACAAAGCTAGGCGTCGCCAAGCGCGAGGGGGCCGCATCCAGCTTGCAGCATGGATGCGGCCCCCTCGCCGCGGGGTTTCCATGTCATCTTTTGCGATCGACGAGGCCGGGGACGAGGACGCAGATCAGGTGCGGTCCGAGCGCGCTTCCCGCGTGGCGTCGGTGCGCAGGCTTCTGGAGGCCGTGGCGACGGCGGAGGCTGCGAGCAAGGCAGCCCGGTAAAGAAAGTGGGCGCCGAAAGTGCTTGACAGCGCCCCCCCTGCGTGGACAATGAGAGTATAGCGATGGTCGCTATCTCTGATTCACAAGGTCGTGATCGCTATGTCCACCATTGAGCAGAACCTTATCGGCAACACTGCAGGGCTTTCGCGGGTCGACAAGGTCCTCCGCTACTTCTTCTTCGCGCTGTTGATCGGAGTGGTCGTCTATTCGATTGGCGGTACCTTCTTCGGGATAGACAATCGGCTGCGTGACTACGGGCTCGTCACTTGCTTGGCGTGCCTCGCTACTCAGGTACCAGGATATTCGCGCACGATTCCCGGCGTTCATCCTGTCCTTCGCGCCTGCGAGTGGGCGGTGATGGGTTGTTCCCTCGTATGCACCGCCGCTGTCATCGTCGGTGACGTCACGGACCACGGAGTCCGCCCCGAGCCCTACAACACGCCATCGAACGTCGCGATGGGTGCTGTGTTCGTTGCCCTCTGTTTATTCGTGGTGCTCTTCATCGCAAAGGACCGCGCTCGCAGGCGCGGGCTGATTCCCCCGGCCAGCTAAAGCCGGGGCATGGGCCGGTCGCCCGCGCGTCAAGCGCGCGGTCGCTCAGCGCTGGAAGCGGCGCACGAAGTTACGCAGGATGAGGCGCGAGGGATCCGTGTCCACGGTCGCGACCTGGGCACGGATCGCGTCGGCCTTCTCCACCGGGTAGTAGCGGCCCGCGTACTGGTCGATGCGCACGTTAACGCCGCCCAGGTCCATCTCGGGATGGAACTGAGTCGCCCACGCGGCCTCGCCGACGCGCACCATCTGGATCGGGGTGTCGTCCCCGGCCAGGAGGACCTGCATGCCGGGGGCAAGCTCGCGCACGGCCTCGTGGTGGCCGACGTAGGAGTGGAAGCGGTCGGGCGTGCCCTCCAGGAGCGGGTCGTCGCGGCCCGCGTCGGTCTTCGTCAGCGCGATACCGCTGATCTCCTCGCCGTGGTGGGTGTCGATGACGCCGCCAAGGTGCAGGGTGAGGGTGCCCAGCCCGTAGCACAGACCCAGGATCGGGAAGGATTCGCCCAGCGCCCGATCGTAGAAGGAGCGCAGCCAGGCCTCGGCGCGCACCTGGCGTTCTTCCTTCAGGTGGTCGTCGGCGTTCGCGTCCCACGGGGAGCCGCACACGAAGGCGCCCGAGTATTCGGACAGGTCGAGGTCGGGCAGTTCCCTTTCCATGCGCACCTGTCGCACCTGGTCGGGCCTCAGTCCCGAGAAGCGAGGCAGGTCGGCGCTCTCCGCGGCAAGGACGGGGCCGTCGTCGCGGGAGGTCAGCATGAGGAAGGGCTTGGTCATAGCTCCATGCTATCGACTACCTGCGCTCATGCAGAAGGTGTCCGCTCTCCAAGCGTGTGTGACGGACGCAGATGTGGGCGCCCTCTGTCACACTGGGAGCATGTTGATTCTGCACACCTCCGACTGGCACCTGGGGCGCACGCTGCACGGCGCGTCTTTGGGCGACAGCGCAGACGCGTTTATCGAGTGGCTGGTCGCCCTGGTGCGTGAGCGCGGCGTGGACGCCGTGCTCATCTCGGGCGACGTGTTTGACCGCGCGGTTCCGCCCGTGGATGCACTCGCGCGGATGCGGCGCGCACTGCGCGAGCTGACGGAGATCACGACGGTCATCCTGACGTCGGGGAACCACGATGGGGCGGCGCGCCTGGGCCTGTTCGCCGACATGCTCACCCCCTCGCTGCACGTGGTGACGGACCCCGAGGCGATCGGCACGCCCGTCGCGGCCGGGGGTGCTCTCGTGTACCCGATGCCCTACCTGGAACCCGACCTGGTGCGCCAGTCCCTGTCGGACCTGCCCCCTCAGGGGGATGCAGGGTTGCCCGCTCCCCTGCCCCGATCCCATCAGGCGGTTCTGGCGGCGGCGCTGCGCCGCGTGCGCGCGGACCTTGAGGCTCGGCGCGACGCGGGCGACGAACGCCCGGCCATCGCGATGCCGCACGCCTTCGTGACGGGGGCCCAGGCCTCGGACTCCGAGCGCGACATCCAGGTGGGCGGCGTGCCCTCCGTGTCGGCGGATCTGTTCGACACGCTCGGGGGCACCGATCCCCTGGCCCACGGCCTGGACTACGTGGCGGCCGGGCACCTGCACCGCCCGCAGAACGTCTCGGGCGCATCCGTCCCGATCCGCTACGCGGGCTCCCCCATCGCGTATTCCTTCTCCGAGGCCGGGGCCACCAAGTCGATCACCCTCGTGACCACGGACGCAACCTCGGTGACCGACATTGAGGTGGTGCCCATCCCGACGCTGCGGGGCATCGCCGTGCTCGAGGGAACCATGGAGGAGCTGCTCACGGATCCCGACGAGGCCGCCACGGCCTCGTACGTGTCGATCACGGTCACGGACGACGCGCGCCCCGAGCGCATGGTGCCCCGCATCCGCGAGGTCTACCCGCACGCCCTCGTCGTCGTGCACCGCCCCTCCCAGGCCCCCACGCTCGCACCTGCGATGACCGTGCGCGCCTCGCGGGATCCACGCGAGGTCACGGAGGAGTTTTACGAGGCCGTGAGCGGTCGGGCGCTGAGCGCGCGGGAGCGCGAGCTCGCACTGGACGTGTGGGCCGGGCTTCGAGGAAAGGACATGCAGTGAAGATTCGGTGGCTGCGCATCACGGGCATCGGCCCCTTCGCAGGGACACACACGGTCGACTTTTCGGCTTTCGAGGATTCGGGCCTGTTCCTCCTGGATGGCCCGACGGGCGCGGGAAAGTCCACGCTCATTGACGCGATCACCTTCGCCCTGTACGGGGACGTGGCGCGCACGAAGGACGCGTCGAAGGACCGCCTGCGCTCCAATCACATCTCGGATTCGGATCCGTCGGAGGCGGACCTGGTGTTCGAGGTGGCGACGGGCATCTACCGGGTGACGCGCACCCCCGCGTACACGCCGGCGGGTAAGAAGTCGCAGCGCAATTCGAAGTCGACGCTCACGCGGGTCGTGGAGGATCCGGACGCGCCGGACGGGTGGCGCACGGTGGAGCCGATCGCCTCGGGTCCGCGCGACGTGGGCTACGAGATTCCGCGTATCGTGGGCCTGGATAAGGACCAATTCCTGCAGACGATCGTGCTCCCGCAGGGCAAGTTCTCCCAGTTCCTCAACGCCACGTCGGATGCTCGCGAACAGATCCTGCGCGACATTTTCGACACGCAGATCTACGTGGACTTCACGAAGGCCCTCGTCGATGCGGCTGCCTCGTCGAAGCGCGGCATCGAGGAGCGGCGCGTGGCTGCCGTTAGCGCTTTCGAGCGCGTGCGGGCGTTGGATGACGCCCTGAGCGAAGACGCGCACACGGATGCATCCGGTGCCCAGGAGCGTGCAGCCGAGGCCGAGGAGGCCGACCAGCTGGACGCGGGTGCGGAAGATGCCAGCGCGGTGAGGCGATGGGCACAGGATGCGTGTGATCGCGCGCGAGAGGCGCACGCGCAGACCCTGCGTGTCGCCGAGGTGGCCACAGCGACCGCGCGGGAGGCTTCCCGCGCCCTGTCCGAGGGACGCGCCCTGGCTGAGGCCCAGGCCGAGCACACGCGCGTGAGCGCGAAACTCGCTGAGCTCACCGCAGCGGAGGAAGCGGTCGCATCCGACCGTCAGCGCGCGAGTCAAGCCCGCCGGGCCCTGGCCGTGGCGCCTTTCGACGCGGCCGTCACCGAGGCCTCGGCGCGCCTGGAGTCCGCCGGCGACCAGGTCGCTGCCCTCTCCCCCGCCCTCGGAGACGAGGCCTCGGTCGCCCCGGAATCCCTCACGCCCGAGGCCGTCTCTGCTCTCGGCGAGCGGGCACAGGCCCAGCGCGACGAAGCATCGCGAACGAGGGGTTCCCTGGAAGAGGCTCTCGCGGTTGAGCGCTCACTGCCTGACCTACGCGCGCAGATCGAGTCGCTGCGCTCCCGCCGCGAGCAGGCACTGGCGCGCATCGCGTCGATCGAGGCCGAGCGCGAGGCGTTGCCCGGGCGGATCGAGCAGGCCACCGAAGCCCTGCGCCTCATGCGGGCCGACGCCGACACTCTGCCCGAGGCCGCGTCCGCACTGCGCGCCATCAACGAGCGTCTGGATGCCTCCATGCAGGCGGACCTGCTGCGCTCGGCTCTCCTCGGCGCGTCGGACGAGCTGCGCGAGGCCACGGTCGCCGCGAAGCTCGCGAACGCCGCGGCGGCGGATGGCCACGACCTGTGGATCGCGCAGAGTGCCTCGGCGCTCGCGCGCGAGCTCGAGGAGGACACGCCCTGTCCCGTGTGTGGGTCGACGGAGCACCCCAGCCCGGCGCCTGCCGCCCACGGGGAGATCACGCGCGAGCAGGTCGCCGAGCTCGACCAGGCGCGCGACCGTGCGGAGAACGCGCTGCGCGACGCGCAGGCGCGCCACCAGGACCTCGTTCGCCGTATCGCCCAGCTCAACGAGGTGGCCGGCGCCCCCACTCCGACTCTCGAGACCGAGCGGGATCGGGCCGCCGATCTCGTGGCGAAGCTTGAGGCTCTCAGCCCGCAGATCACCGAGATCGAGGCGGTCCTCGCGCAGGAGCGCACCCGCCTCGACGGACTGACGGATGCTCTCGCGGGTGCCCGCGAGTCCGCCGCGTCCCTCGCGTCCACCCTTGAGGAGCGCGAATCTGCTCTGGCTGCGGCTGTGGCTCGCGTGGAGGCCGAGCGCGCCGACTTCGCCTCCCTCGACGCGCGCGCGGCGCACCTGGATCAGCACGCACACCGGGCGGCGGCTCTGGCCGGGGCCTGCGCTGAGTGGGAGAATGCGAGAGCGGCGCTGATCAAGGCGCAGAACTCCCTCGCGGAGGCGCTTGAGGAACAGGTGCTCGAATCCGATTCCTGGCGGTCCCTACTCCTCCCGCTTCCCGAGGTCGAGGTGCTTGAGGCGCGCGCGACTGCTCACGACAAGGAGCTGTTTGCGGCACGCGAGGCCCTCGCCTCCGAACGCCTGACCCACGCGGCAGCAGCGCCCGCACCGGACCTTGAGGCCCTCACCGAGGCCTCCCGCAAGGCAGATGAGGATACCGCTGCGGCCGCCCGGGCCTCGGGAATCCTCGAGCAGCACTGCGCGCAGCTGGAGGCTGCCCGTACGTCGCTCGAGGGGGCGTTGGATGCGCTCGCGCGCGCCCGCGAGCAGGCGGGTCCGATCCGGCGCCTGGCCGATATTGCGATGGCCTCCGGGCCAGAGAACCTGGCATCCACTCCCCTGTCGGCGTGGGTACTCATCGCGCGTCTGGAGGAGGTGCTGGCGGCCGCGAACCCGCGCCTGGCGGCGATCTCGTCGGGTCGCTACGAGCTCGCATCCGTCCCCGACGACGGCACGGCCTCACGCAAGTCTGGGCTGGGCCTGGCGATCATCGACCACAACACGGACGCGATGCGCAGCCCACGCACTCTGTCGGGCGGGGAAACGTTCTACACCTCCCTCGCGCTGGCTCTCGGCCTCGCGGACGTCGTCTCAGCAGAGGCCGGGGGCGTCGAGCTGCGCACGATGTTCATCGACGAGGGCTTCGGGTCGCTGGACTCGCACACGCTCAGCCTCGTGATGGCCCAGCTTCAGGCGCTGCGCAGTGCGGGGCGCACGGTCGGCGTGATCTCGCACGTCGAGGAGATGGCGACCCAGATTGCGGACCAGATCCAGGTGCGGCCGCTGCCGGAGGGAGGATCGACCCTGAGCGTGCGCGCCTAACGCTCAGCCCCTGTGCAGGGCCAGGACGGCGGGACGCTCGGAGCGGTCGAACCAGGCGAGGGAGGACTCCCACAGGGCGGCCACGGCCTCGTCGGCATCCTCCTGCGTCTCGGCGCTCAGGACGGCCTCCACGGCATGCGCGGCGTCTGGCAGGTCCGCGAGGATCGCTGCCACGTCCGACCAGGTGTATTCGAAGGCGGCGGCCTCGAAAATGTGAGGCTCGATCTGCTCGCCGGGGGTCAGCGTCGTGGAGGTCGGCGTGTCGACGGCCAGGACGACGCGCGCCGTGCCAGCGCCTTCCGTGTCTCGGGCCAGCGCGAGGGAGGACAGCGCGGCCTCGGTGATGGCGTCGTCCTCGAGGACCTCGACGTCCTCGCCGCTCATGGCAGCGTCGGGCACGCACAGCACGCCGCTGCGCACGGGCGGGAGCGGAACGGACAGGTCGGACAGGACGGCGGGAACGTAGACGCGCATGGTCACAGTGTAGGCACCCACTGGGCGACAATCGCCTCCAACTCGTCGGAGGCCTTGCAATGCGTGCCGCTTTCCCCCAGCGCCTTGCCGCGCAGGGCTGCCCGCGCGACGCCCGCATCTTCATCGACAACGTGGAAGACCTGTTCGGGCATGAAGGTGCCAATCGCGTCCTGGAGGGATGCGACGGGGTGCGCCCCGATCGCATCCGTACTGACGCGGTTAACAATCAGCGTGATCGGACAATCGCTGCCGTGCTCGTTCCACCAGCTGGCCAGGAAGGACAGTCGGTTGATGCCGACGATGTCCCCGCGCGCAACGATCACGAGCCGGTCGACGCGTTCCAGCACCCCAAGCGCGGCGTCGTCACGGCTGGCGCCTCGGCTGGATTTTTCGAGGGACGTGGAGGCGATGTCGACGACGCTGTAGCGGGCGCTTAGTCGTAGCGCTCCGATGATCGACTCAATACTGGTGCGGCTCACTTCGCGCCACCGGTGAGGAGTGACCAGGCCGGTGATGACGCGCAGTCCCTCGGATCGCTGAACGGCGGCGGACTGGACGTCCTGGGGCGTAAGCGGTCCACGGGAGGCGGTGCGCGCCAGGATGGACAGGCCCGAGGCCTGGACGGGCAATCCGAGAAGGTGCGCGATCGTCGGGTTGGCGGTGTCCGCGTCGACCAGGAGGGTCGGCGCAGTGCGCGCGAGGATCGTCGCGATACCCGCAGCGAGGGTCGTGCGCCCGGGAGCTCCGCTGGTCCCCCACACCGCGATGACCGTACCCGGAGACGAGGGCGGTGGGGGTGGCGGGGGCTGTTCATCCGCGATGGCGGGTTGGACACGAACGTTGCGTGTCGCCGCTATCAGCGAATTGACGACCTGTTCGGGACTGCCCGGAGCGGCGACCGAGGCAACGCCGATGGACACAAGCCTGGGCCTGAGCGCATGCGAGCCGAGAGCGACGACCGCCATGCCGCACGAGCGCAGCGCATCCACGGCCTCGGCAGTCAGGTCGGGGTCGGCACCATCGATGACTGCCAGATCCGCGATTCCCGCGCGGCCGGCGGCGATAACCTCAGCGAGGTCTGCGCAACGACGAACGATCGCAAGGGTCTCACCGTGGCGTTGTATTGCCTGGATGAGGGGCGCTTCGTATCGCTGCTGGGCGAGGATGACGACCCCGTGGACGGTACTCATGGCGCACCGACGGGCACGGCAGCGAGGCCATCCGTCGAGCTCTGGGCGGCGAGCAGGACGGGTAGCGAGGAGGAGTCTGCCAGGATCTCGATGCGCGCTCCCCTCCTCGTTTGGGACGAGGAGGAGGCCTCGATCGTACGCACGAACGTAAAGGACCCCTCAATTTCGTGCGCCTGCTCGGCCCCCTGGGACTGCGTGCGCGTTGGAACCGTCCACAGCTGGATCCTGGTGCCGTCGGCCACCCCGTCGGGTAGTCCGGTCGTCACCGTCACGGCGAGACGCACCGTCTGCCCCGCACCCTCCGATGCGGTCTGCGCGATATCGGAGCGCATGATGATCTGACCGGGGACGAGCTGGCGCGTCGCAACGGATCCCATGGGAGCCTCGGACGTGGGCGCATAGACGGAGCCATCCACGCGGAGGTCGGTTTCTCGCACGTTGTCGGCTGTGATGGCTTCACCGGGCGCAATCGTACTGGTCACGGTGTAGACGCGGGATCCACCCCGAAGGAAGCCGCTGAGGACGCTGAAAGCGATCACGGACGCGATGACGAGGACCACTCCGATAATGAATCGGCGGTCTATCTTGCCGGGGGCGCGCGCCGGAATCGACACTGAAGCTGAGACGCGTTTCACTCTTCTATGATGCACGTTCAACCGGAAAAGCGGTAGGTTGCCGACTATTCATCAGAATCAACCGATCTCATCGGTCATATGTCGGACAAAAAATTGCCGACTCAAACCAATCAAACGAAGCAATCTCAACTGATAACATGTTGCCATGGCAACACGATTCCTCACTCTCGCTGATGTCGCCGAGACCCTGAATCTCACGATGTCAGCTACCCGCGCCCTCGTTTCCTCCGGCGAACTCCCGGCCATCCAGGTCGGCGGTAAGCACGTATGGAGGATCGAAGAATCGGTCCTGGAGCAGTTCATCCAGGACCAATACGCCGCGACGCGCGAGCGTCAAAAGGCGGAAAACGCTCAGTAATCGGTCGACCATCGCTGGCCGAGCACGCGGAGTCGACGAAGCCCCGCAAGCGCTAGCGAGACGATCATTTCTTCCTGCTCATCGCGGCCGTCATAGCTGATGGCCGTTCCACTGAGGGCGACATCGACGTGGTCCGCATAGACCGCGTCGATGACTCCCCTGTGGTCTCCTCCATCGGATTCGATGGCGACGCCGACGCCCCGCGCACTCAGCTCGCGCAAAACGTGTCCCACGCCGACCCCACCCCTGATCGACGACTCACGCGCGACGCTTCGTCCGAGCGGCCAGGCACCGACGACGGCGGACAGCATGACGAGGCTATCGCCACCTTCGCCACGCAGGAGCACCCACGTGCGAGTCGAGTCAAGAACCTGTCCCGACACCACGTGCCCGCCACGCAGCGCGAGGGTAACGATGCCCACCGCGCCAGCGAGTCGAGCCGAGAGGGTGACGGACGCGCGCTCCGCGTCCGTCAGCTCATCGATAAGCTCTTCCAGATCACGCTCGCGTTCCTCGTCGAAGCGCGCCTCCAGCTCGGCCATGAATGCTGACATATCCATGCCCCAACGATGCCACACCCACAAAGAAAGCGCTGTGCATCACACTTTTATCTCATTTTAATAAACGTATTGACATCAACTGATAAAAAGCGGATAGTTATTCGCATCGAATCCATCTCACTCGATGAAGAGTCCACCATGATTGATGATTCACCTACCCCTCACGGGCAGGAACACCTGTCTGACGCTTGTCTCTGGTTAGTCGGCGCTCCACTCACCGTCCTCGACACCCTGTACCTGACCAGACTCGCACCGCCCATTGACGCGGAGCACCCCGAAACGCTCATCGTGTGGGCGCTGGGGGTGGCCGCACTCCTCCTGCTGTCGTGGAGCCTTCTCAGCTCCGCATGCGCCCACCTTGTCCTCCTGCGCGCTACCCCTCCCATTCTGCGCCGCATCGCACGCGCGCTCGTCTCGCGCTACGGCACCAAACTCTCGCGAACGCTGCTCGCCCGCGCCGGTGCCGGGGCACTCATTGGCTCTGCGCTGGTGACCGGCGCTCCGGTGGCGCCGACGCATGCGACGCCGCAGGACCTCACCATCCCAGGGGTCTCGCTCACGTGGGCAGATAGCCCACGCACCACACAGGAACCAACGCAGACAGACCCAGCCAGCTTGCCCACTCCCGAACCTACGCAGGACGCTCCTTCCGCGCCCACGTCCGCCGCGCCCGAATCGTTCACGGTCGCCCCCGGCGATTCCCTCTGGTCGATTGCCGCATCCCTGCGCCCCGGCGCAGACGATGCTTCCATCGATGCGGCGTGGCGCGCGATCTACGAGGCGAACGCGGGCACTCTCCCGGATCCGAACCTTATCCACCCCGGACAGAAACTCACCCTTCCCCAGGACCTACCATGAGCACGCAAATCGCACCACGGCCTCGTACGGCCGAAACACCCCGGCGTCGCGTGAGCACGAGGCCTACGCCCTCCCGCCCACTCCAGCCAGCCCCCTTCCGCTGGAGTCGGGACGAGGCACTCCCCCACGGCACTTCCCCCTCCGGCGCATCCGCGAACACCCTTCACCCAGGACCGCATGCCCTTCCCGATCCCGACCAGTGGGCTGCAACGCTCGCACGCGCGGTCGTCGAAGTCGTCACGGGAGCACGCCAGGCACCGCAGCTGCGACGCTGGCTCCTGCCCGAGCTCTATGGGGCGCTGGCATCCGTGCACCTGTCCCCCTGCGCACGCGGCACACGTCCCGTCCACGTGCGCACCTGTCCGATCGACGCGGTCACCACCGAGGCGGCCGTCATTATTGCTACCGCCGCCCGCACGTACGCTCTCGCCCTGCGCCTGGAGGAGTACCACGGACGCTGGATGATGACGGCGCTGGAGCTCGCCTAACCCACCAACGAGGCCCGCCCGCGGGTAGCGCAAACGGGTGAGAGGCTCCCGAAAGAACCCCTCACCCGTATCAGCTAGCAATCAGCGGCGGCGACGCTTCTTAGCGGCCGCGCGACGCTCGGCGCGGTTACCGCCGGACGATGGCGCACCCGACTCGATGCCTTCGGCGGAGCTGTAGTTCACGCGGCTCGGTGCCTTCTCCCGGCCCACGTTGCCCATCACCGAGCGGGCGCGAGCCACGGCCTCGCGCGCAGCCTCGGAGGACGCGGACTCGGCGGCCGCCACATCTTCGATGCTCGGCTCGGACGGCGCAGGCGAGGCGGGGGCGGACTCGGACGCGACGGACGCGACGGACGCGGAAGCGATCGAGCCGCCGGCCTGTTCCTCGGCGGAGGCCAGGGCACGCTCGAACTGCTTGGCGTAGGAGAACACCTGCTGGACGGACTCCTCGCGGATGCGCTCGACCATCGCCTGGAACATCTGAGCACCCTCGTCCTTGTACTCGACGAGCGGGTCACGCTGACCCATGGCACGCAGGCCAATGCCTTCCTTCAGGTAATCCATCTCGTAGAGGTGCTCGCGCCACAGGCGGTCCACTACGGAGATGACGACGCGGCGCTCGAGGGTGCGCATGGGCTCCTCGCCCAGCTGTGCCTGCGCCAGCGGGTTCGCGTTCAGGCGATCCTCGGTGTCCGCGTAGACGGCGTGGATGTCGCCGACCAGCTCGGTCACCAGGTCATCGCGAATGAGGGACGCGGCGCCGCCGTGTTCCTCCAGGACCTCGTCGATCGTGACCGACGGCGGGTAGTAGCCGCGCAGGTTCTCCCACAGGGAGGGCAGATCCCACTCATCCACGGCCTTGTCGGCGATCGCCTCGTCGACCAGGCCGGTGACGAGGGACTCCATGAAGGCGCGCAGCTGCGGGCCCATGTCCTCGCCCTCGAGCACCTTGCGGCGCTCACCATAAATGGTCTCGCGCTGACCCGTCATGACGTCGTCGTACTTCAGGACGTTCTTACGGATCTCGAAGTTGCGGGCCTCCACCTGGTGCTGGGCCGACGCAATCGAGCGCGACACCATGCGGTTTTCCAGCGGCATATCCTCCGGGTAGGCACCCGAGGCCATGATGCGCTGGGCCATGCCCGAGTTGAACAGGCGCATCAGGTCGTCTTCCATCGACAGGTAGAAGCGGGACTCGCCCGGGTCACCCTGACGACCGGAGCGTCCGCGCAGCTGGTTGTCGATACGACGCGACTCGTGGCGCTCCGAACCGAGCACGTACAGGCCGCCCAGCTCGCGCACCTCCTCACGCTCGGCCTCGACGGCCTCTTCCGCGGCCTCCAGGGCCTTGGGCCACGCCTCGCGATACTCCTCCGGGTTCTCCTTCGGATCGAGGCCCTCGGCGGCCAGGTTCGCCTGCGCGAGGAACTCCGAGTTGCCGCCCAGCATGATGTCGGTACCACGGCCGGCCATGTTCGTAGCCACCGTGACCGCACCCTTGCGACCGGCCATCGCGACGATGGCGGCTTCGCGGGCGTGCTGCTTGGCGTTGAGCACCTGGTGCGGAATGTGCTTCTTCTTGAGCATCTGGGAGAGCAGCTCGGACTTTTCGACCGAGGCGGTACCGATGAGGACGGGCTGGCCGGCCTCGTGACGCTCGACGACGTCCTCGATGATCGCGTTCAGCTTGCCCTTCTCCGTCGGGTAGACGAGGTCGGGCTGGTCCTTGCGGATCATCGGCTTGTTCGTGGGGATCGGGATGACGTCGATCTTGTAGGTCGACGCGAACTCGGCGGCCTCGGTCTCGGCCGTACCCGTCATGCCCGAACGCGAACCCTCGGGGTAGAGACGGAAGTAGTTCTGCAGCGTGATCGTGGCCAGTGTCTGGTTCTCGGCCTTGATTTCCACGCCTTCCTTGGCTTCGATCGCCTGGTGCATGCCGTCGTTGTAGCGGCGGCCGGGCAGGACGCGGCCCGTGTGCTCGTCGACGATGAGGACCTCGCCGCCATCCACGATGTAGTCGCGGTCCTTGAAGAACAGCTCCTTGGCGCGGATCGCGTTGTTGAGGAAGCCAATCAGCGGGGTGTTCGCGGCCTCGTAGAGGTTCTCCACGCCCAGCTGGTCCTCGACCTTGTCGATGCCCGGCTCGAGGATGCCGACGGTCTTCTTCTTCTCGTCGACCTCGTAGTCCTCGTCGCGCGTGAGCAGGCGCGCGATGCGGGCGAACTCCACGTACCAGCGGTTCAGATCGCCGTCCGCGGGGCCCGAAATGATCAGGGGGGTACGGGCCTCGTCAATAAGAATCGAGTCAACCTCGTCGACGATGACGAAGGCGTGGCCGCGCTGAACCATATCCTCGGGCACCTGCGCCATGTTGTCGCGCAGGTAGTCGAAGCCGAACTCGTTGTTCGTGCCGTAAGTGATGTCGCAGGCGTACATCTCGCGACGCTCTGCCGGCGTCTGGCCCACGAGGATACAACCGCACGTCATGCCCAGGAAGTTGTACACGCGGCTCATCAGGTCCGACTGGTACTTCGCCAGGTAGTCGTTGACCGTCACGACGTGCACGCCCTTGCCGGTCAGCGCGCGCAGGTAGGAGGGCATCGTGGCGACCAGGGTCTTACCTTCACCGGTCTTCATTTCCGCGATCTTGCCCTGGTGCAGGGCGATACCGCCCATGACCTGCACGTGGAAGGGACGCATGCGCAGGATTCGCCACGAGGCCTCACGCACCGTCGCGAACGCCTCCACCAGGATGTCGTCCAGGGTCTCGCCCTCTTCGAGGCGATCCTTGAACTCCTGGGTCTTGGCCTGCAGCTCCTCGTCGGTCAGAGCCTCAAAATCCTCCTGCAAGGCATCAACCTGCGACGCAAGCCGATCCAGCTTGCGCAGCATACGCCCTTCGCCAGCGCGAAGGATCTTGTCAATAATCGACACGAATAGCTCCTGACGTTCCTCGCCCGCCCCCTTGTAGAGCGGACAGTCAAATCCACCCATTAGTTTACGAACTAACCGCCCAAAGTGGAAACGCCCGCGCGAACATGGACGCATTTAACGCTAACAGCGCACACAGGGGCGCCCCGGGCCTCGTGCCCGGGGCACCCCGCGGTCCTTCAACCGTCAGATTGTCGTGTTCAAGCGAAGCACACCATACGTCCACCCGTGACGGTGGTAGACGACGCACGGCTGGTTCGTCTCCTTATCGACGAAGAGGAAGAATGGGTGACCGACCATCATCATCTGGTCCAGGGCCTCATCCACGCTCATCGGCGGGGCCTCATGCACCTTCTGACGGACAATGATCGGGGTGTCACCCCACTGCTCTTCGCGGGCCTCTCCAACCTTCAGATCCTCAGCGCTGCGCAGCGGCTTGGGAGCCTCGGGTTCGACGACGGCAACCTCTTCGACGACGGGAGCTTCGAGGATTTCGGCTTCGACCAGGTCACGCGGGTACCTGCGGCGGTGGTCCTTCACGCGATCGCGCAGGCGGCGCAGGCGCTCGTAGAGCTTGCCGGCGGCGATGTCGACGGCCGCGTAGCGATCGGCGGACTGAGCCTCAGCGCGGATGATCGGGCCCTTACCGTAAACGGTCAGCTCGATGCGCTCGGCAGTGTCGGCCTGGCGGGGGTTACGTTCGTGAGTCAGCTCCACGTCGACGCGCTGAGCGCGGGGGTAGAACTGAGTGATCTTCGAAACCTTCTCCTCCACGTAAGCCCGGAAATTCGGGTGAATCTCGGCATTACGTGCGACGACGGTGATGTCCATGTGTTTCCTCCATGGTGTGCGGCGGGCATCATTGCCCGCGGGTGGGGATTGTTCGGTGCTCACTGCCCGAACCGTGGTCTGAGCTATCACCTCCCGCATTGACGTGAGGAGCGTCCCTGCTGCCCACGCTATCGAAAGTCCGTAGTCACATCATACCCCAGCCGGTGACCTGCGTCATGAGATAAGCCCGGGTCGGCACAGCGCCACAACCGCGGCGAGCCCACCCAGCACACGCTCCATTTCCCGGATCGTCGCCCCCGTCGTCACCACGTCATCCACCGCCACAACAAGAACTCCGCGAGGAGGCACCGCGAGCGCCCGCATCGCCCCCATGCGCCCCACCGTGCGCTGCGCCCCCGCCTTGCCCGACTGGGACGAGGCACCCACGCGCAGTCGCACCGCATCCACCACCCGCACGCGCACTCCTGGCCGCGCGCTCGCCGCCAGAACCCGCGCAACCGCGCACGCCAGTGGCATCGCCACCTGACGACCCCGCAGGCGCCTCTTCCACGAGGAGGGCGCGGGCACCACCCACACGTCCACCGCTCCCCCGCCCACCGGCGCCCACCCCTGACGGGAACCCCCAGCGCCAGCAGGCGACCCAGCCACGCCCAGCACCCGGGCCAGGGAGGCGCCGAGGCGGGCCCCGGCCTCGTCGAGAAAACCGGTCACGTCCGTGCGCGCGGAATGCTTGGCGGTCAGGACGATGCGCCGCAGGGGACCCGCGTAATCCCCCATGGCCAGAGCGGGTATGTCGCCGCGCGCGCCCTCGATGAGCGTCGGGGTCGGCTCGACCTGGGCGAGACGCCGACATGAGGGGCACAGGACCTCGTCCCAGGCGCGACATCCCGCGCATTGCACGGGAAGGATCGCCCCGATCAATCCCCGCGCAAGAGTGCGATGACCGCGCGCACCCACCACGACACCTACCCCGCGTAGCGCGCAGACGTCAGCGGATCGGGGGCGTTTTGCCACAGCGCGCCCGAGCGGATCAGGACCTGGGGCTTGCCCGCGTCATCGGCGCCCGTAATGACGATTGACGAGGAGGACGCGCCGGCGCTCATCGTTCTCACGCGGATCGGCAGCGACACGTTCGACGGCAAACCACCCAGGGGAAGGGTGACGAGCTGGTCGTCGGAGCTTCCTGCTTCGCGCACGACGAGGGCCAGGCCCGTCGAGGTCGTCCACGAGCCATCAATGACGGTTCCCCGCTCGAGACTCACCTGGGTCAGGGATCGCACCGCCTGCGGGCGTCCCGCAGGGCCGCGTTCGACGACGCCCACCCATGCGCTGGAATCGGCTCCGCGAATCACGAGCGCGCGCGCCCCATCCGGCGAGATACGCACGGCGCGAATATCGCCCGCGCCCTCAGACTCGACGCTCACGGGGAAGACGCCATCCGCCCCACCCGCGACCGAGACAGAGGCCGCCGAGGTCGAGGCGCCCCACACCCAGCCGAAACGATCAATGGAGGGGCCCGCAGGCGCGGTGCCGGGAATAAACGCCACGGATGTACCCGCTCGCTGCGCGTACACCCCGTCGGCGCTACTCCACGCGATGAGCGACGGATCCACCGGCGACGCCGTCGGAGAGGAAGCCCCCGACACCGAGGCGAGCATCGTCATCGTCGTACCCGAGACGATCCCCACCCCGTCCGGCCCGGCGCCGACGAGAGTGTCGAGGGAATACGTGGGCTCAGCAGGAGGGGCGGACGCTTCCAAGGTCTCGCCGGACAGCGACACGCTCACCTGGGACACGTCTGTTGCCTGTGTGAGCGTGCGCGTCAGCTCCCATGCCAGGCTCTCGCGGCCGCCCTCGCTCGCGGGCATGACGGCGTTGAGTTCGACGTGCGCGACTCCATCACTGACGTCGACGCCGTGGGAGGGGATCGTCGTGCCCGCGGGGATCGCGTTCGCGGTGACGGGAGCGAGGGCCTGGCTGGGCCCGGCGACGAGGCCGGCCAGCAGATACGAGGCGAGGCGACGCGAGGGATACCACCGGGGATCCGCGACCAGGTCGGAGCCTTCCTGGGTCGGGAAGTAGAGGTTGACGAGCGAGTACGAGGCCGTAAAGGCCGCGCGACTCATGAGGACCATGTTGTCGGGCGCGTTGATGCGCCACTGTCCATCTTCACGCACCAGCGTGAACGTGTGCGAGGCCGTGGATGCATCGACGCGCGTGAGCACACCCGAGGAATCGACGCTGGCCACACCGAGCACCGAGACCGTCACATCGACCTGCGAGGCCGTCTCGGAGCCGGCGGTAATGGCGGGCGTGGTGTCGGTGTCGTAGAGAAGGATCTCCGTGTCCGGCTGCCAGGTGCGAGCGGAGGAAGCACTCAGGAAGAGGCGGGCGGTCGCAAAGTCGTCCTGCGGCCCGGCCGCGCACGCCAGGAGGAAATCATTGACGAGGGTCGCCGCATCGGAGCCGTCAGCGGGCCCCTCCGCCGAGAACTGGACGCCACTGCCGTCGCGGGAGGACACGTCGAAGGGAGCCGGAGCCGACGACCGGGGCAGGGACGTGCAGCCCGCGAGAATCAAGCACGCGAGAGCAACGAGGACGAGGGAGCGTTTCATTCGGCCTCCCACAGGACGAGGGGGCGGCTGGCGATCTCCTCGCCGACTCGCTTGGGCAGTGTCATCAGGAAGGACGCCCCCTTTCCCGGCTCGCCGTACGCCTGCAGGCGCCCGCCGTGGATGGCGACATCTTCCGTCGCGATCGCGAGGCCGAGGCCGGTGCCTCCGGTCGTGCGCGCTCGAGCGGTGTCCGCACGATAGAAGCGATCGAAAACGTGGTCGGCGACCTCCTGGGTCATTCCCACACCGCGATCGCGCACGCGGCAGGCCACGTCCGTCTCGGTGGCCGCCACGGTGATCGTCACCGTCGTGCCGTCCGCGTGCTCGATCGCGTTGACAACGAGGTTGCGGATCACGCGTTCAATGCGGCGCTCATCGATCTCTGCACCAGCTCGCACCGGAGCCACGATCTCAACCGTGACGCCCTGGCGCTGCGCGAGATCAGCGCACGCTTCGACGACGCGGGTCACGATGGGGCGCAGGTCACGTTCCTCTGCATCCAGCAGCGCGCTCGCGGCGTCGTATCGCGAGATTTCCAGCAGGTCGGCAAGCATCTGCTCCATGCGTTCGGTCTGGTCATGCAGGAGCTCCGCGGACCGGCGCGCGTGCGCGGGCAGCTCGTCGCGGTTATCCCACACGACGTCCTCGGCCATGCGGATCGTCGTCAGCGGCGTGCGCAGCTCGTGGGACACGTCGGAGACGAAGCGCTGCTGTAGCTTGGCGAGCTCGTCGTAGCGCGAGATGGTGTCCTGCAGCGAGGACGTCATCGCGTTGAATGCGCGTCCCAAGTCCGCCATCTCGTCATCGCCGTGCACGTCAACGCGCACATCCAGGTCGCCCTCGGAGGCCTTCGTCGCCGCCTGGGCGGTCACGCGAACCGGCAGGAGCAGGCGATGGAGGAGCGCAAACACGCCGATCGGCAGGGCGACGATGACCGGCAGGGAGGACAGGAGCAGAACCCGCAGAACGACATCGACCTGGGCTTGGTCGGCGGACAGCGAATACAGAATGTAGAGCTCGTGCGTGCCCGCTCGGGGCAGCTGAACCTGGGTGCCGACGAGGATCCCCGGCTCTTCCTTCTTGCCGTCGCTCGAACGGATGGCCACCGACTGCCACTGCGCCCCTCCCCCAGCAACCGCCGCGCGCATCTGCGCCGTCACGAGGCCGCGCATCTGCTCATCCTCAATCTGGTTGATGCGCAGCGAGGCCGCGGTGCCCTCGGAGCGCAGCAGCGCCACATTGGTCGCACCCGCGCCCGCAGCCGAGGCCTTGAGCGAGGCCAGCGCCCCGCGCGCGGACTCCTGCACCTGAGCGGGAGACGAAGCCGTCGACGACGAAAAAACGGACTGAGCCGAGGAGAACCGCAGGGACGCGTCGGCCAAGATCGCATCCCTGCGCGTCTCGAACATGGACGTGCGCAGTTGGGAGGCGATGATGACGCCCGAGACGAGAACAATTACGAGGACCGCGAGCGTAATCGCGACCGCGAGCCGAGCCGACAGGGAGTGACGGATGCGGCGGGCGATATGCGAGGACGCGAGAAAGCCCCACGGCCTCGACGACGTAATGACGCCCACGAGGCGCTTGAGCGCGTCCCTACGCTCCCGCGCCTGCACGGTATCCCACCCCGCGGACAGTCACAACGAGCTCGGGACGCTCCGGGTCACGCTCGATCTTCGAGCGCAGACGCTGCACGTGAACGTTCACGAGCCGGGTGTCGGCCGCGTGACGGTAGCCCCACACCTGTTCGAGGAGCTCTTCACGCGAAAAGACCTTCCAGGGCGCGCGAGCCAGCGTCACCAGGAGGTCGAATTCGAGGGGCGTCAGAGCGATGACATGCCCTCCTCGCTTCACAACGTGACCGGCCACGTCGATGGACAGGTCCTGCAACGTGAGCCCCTCGTCCACCTGGGCGTCCTCGCGTCCGCGCAAACGTGCGCGCACGCGGGCCACGAGCTCCTTGGGTTTGAAAGGCTTGGGCACGTAGTCGTCGGCTCCGGCCTCCAGTCCCGTGACGACGTCAGACGTGTCGGAACGAGCGGTCAACATAACGATCGGCGCATCCGAGATACGTCGAATCGCACGGCACACGTCAAAGCCGTCCATGCCCGGCAGCATCACGTCCAGCAGGACGAGGTCGGGGTGGCTCTCTTGGAATTGAGCCAGCGCCTGGGATCCATCGGCACAAAAGACGACGTCGAAGCCCTCATTCTGCAGGACAATCCCGATCATCTCGGCCAGGGCGACGTCGTCGTCGACGACGAGGATGCGCGAACTCATGTCACGATAGTGTCACGAAATCGCAACGAACGCAGAAGACTCGCGCATCAACGACCCAATTTCTGTCCTGGACAAGGTTTCACGCGACGGCCACGTATGGCAGGATTGGTCACAGACCGACACCATCAACATGGAGGCACGAATGAGCACCCCGTGGACCGCTCCCGACTCGTCGAACCCGTATCAGCCCACCGGGGCACAGCCAGGGGCAGCGGGCGGCCAGGCGTATGGCTCTCAATCCCCCTACGGCGGCCAGCAGGGTTACGGCGGCCAGCCCGGCTACGGGGCGCAGCAAGGCTATGGCGGGCAGCCCGGCTACGGGGCGCAGCAAGGCTATGGCGGCCAGCCCGGCTACGGCGGCCAGCCCGGCTACGGGGGCCAGCCCGGCTACGGCGGTCAGCAAGCATACGGGGGCCAGCCCGGCTACGGCGGACAGCCCGGCTACGGCGGCCAGCCCGGCTACGGGGCGCAGCAGGGCTACGCCTCGCAGCCCGGAGCCTCCGGCTACAGCGTGAACACCAACCAGTGGGGATGGGAGGCCAAGCCCGGCATCATCCCCCTCCGTCCGCTCTCGATCAGCGACCTGATGAGCGGTTCTTTTGCGGCGATCCGCCAGAATCCGAAGATTCTCTTCGGCTTCACCATGGCGGTCATGGCGGTCGTCTCCCTCATCTCCATGGTGACTGCATTCCTCCCGACCGCGCTCGGGTCGGCGGCCAGTTCAAACGACCCTCAGGCGCAGCTGGCGGGAACGGAGGATTTGGCTGTCCTACTGCTGACCAGCCTGGCATCTCAGGGTGTGCAGACACTATCGATGGTTGCGGGCACCACCATCATCATGGGCATGCTGGCGACCACGGTGTCGCAGATGATGATTGGCAACAAGGTGACCCTCTCGCAGGCCTGGGCGATGACTAAGCCTCGTCTGGGTGCCTTGATCGGCACGTTCATCGTGACCGGCATTGTCACGGCCATCCCGGTGATTATCTGGGGCCTCCTCATGGTCGCATTCTTCTTCGTCTACGCCGCCGACGACTCGACCGGTGGGATCCTCCTAGGCATCGGACTCTTCCTTTTCCTCCCCGTTGTCGCCGGCGTCTATTTCCTGAACATCAAGTTCGCTTTCGCTTCCGTCATCACGGTGCTTGAGGAGATCGGACCGATCGCGTCCATGAAGCGTTCGTGGAACCTGAGCAAGGGCTACTTCTGGCCGACGCTTGGACGAATCTTCCTCATCACGTTCGTCGCCGGTTTTATCGCCGGTTTCATCGGCGGTTTCATCGGTGGTATCACTGGAGTCACCGCGTTCGCCATGGCGGACAACGGGACCGGTTCAATGATTCTTGTGGCGATCACAACGGGTCTGACCACCTTCGCCAGCGGCCTCGTCATGCCGCTCACTGCCACCTACGAGACGCTCATGTACGCGGACCTGCGTATCCGTAAGGAGAACTTCGCGGCGGTCCTCATGCAGGCGAGCGTCCAGCCTCAGTGAGTCCCATGCTCAGCTGTGAGGTTCCGCTGACGCCCGACCAGGGCGAGGCTCGTGACTGGCTCCTCAAAGAGCTTGCCAAGGGCGAATACGGCGAGATCCGTGGCCCGATCGTCGGCTTCGTGAAGAATTTGATCGACGATTTCTTCCGGCTCCTGTCGTGGAAGGGCCAGGGCACCCCACCGATCTCGCTGATCCTGGCGATTCTGGCGATCATTGTGATCGCGGCCCTGGTCATTGTGCTCATCCTCAACCCGATTCGCCTGGCGAAACGACGCAAGTCGGGCCTCGTCTTCGAGGAGGAGACCAGCGCGCCGCAGGTTCAGGCATCCTTCGACGAGGCCGTGGCCGCTCAGGATTGGAACCTGGCGTACGTGTGGGCCTACCGTCTCATGGTTCTGGGCCTCGATGACCACGACGTCGTTTCCTCCACGCCGGGCCTGACCGCCCGCGAGGCCGCCGACGCAGCGACCCGGGTCGCCCCCGGCCTCGCCCCGCAGCTCTCCGCATACGCTGAGTCCTTCGACAAGGTTCGCTACGGTCGCGCCGCGATCTCGCGCGACGAGGTGGACGCGCTGCGCTCCTTTACTCCGGTCCTCCTCGACCTGTGTAGCTACGCGAAGGACGAGTCATGAAGTCCCGGCAGGTCGCAATCGTCACTCCCACGGCGCGCGAGCGTTTCTCGGCGGCGCGTCCGATGCTCCTTCTTATTGCGGTCACGGTGATCGCTCTGATCGGTTCGGCCTTCCTTAGCCAGATGGGCTACAACAACGCGCCCGTTGGCATTCGCAATAAGCACGGCGATGGCGCCCGCGCGCTCGCTCAGGTGCTCGGCGACCACGGGGTGTCCGTGCGCGAAGTCGGGGCGAAGGGCGCATCCGAGGTGGGCGATGACACGACTCTCGTCGTCATTTTTCCCGCGCGGATGAGTGACTCCGTCGCCAAGGCGATCGAGACTCGGGCGAACGTTGTCTACGTCGGACTTGAGGAAGAATACGATTCGTCGGCTCCCTACCTCGGCGGCCTGCGCGCGAAGCGCGACTGGCACAGCTCACATGTCGTGACGGCCAGGTGCAACTCCGAAACGGCGACGCGCGCGCAGTCGCTGACATCCTCCGCCTACGCGGTTTCTGGCAGCTCGAGCGGCGCAAACGGCTGGGCGCTTTGCTTCCCCGGGGATGACGACTCCTACGCATACGCCGAGAAGGTCGAATCCGGGCGTTTCCGGGCGATCATTCCCGATTCGCTGCGCCTGCGAAACCGCGCGATCACCGACGAGGGCAACGCGGCCCTCGCGATCAACGCGATCGGGCGCACCTCCAAGGTCGCCTGGTATTCGCCACAGGCGACAGACACCCTCGGCCACGGGAAAGACGATAGCGCCGAGGCCCCCTACCTCGCACCCGCGTTCCTCCTCACGATCGGGGCGTGCCTGATCGCCGCCATCGCCCGAGGCAGGCGCCTGGGTCCCCTGACGCCTGAGAATCTCCCCATTGAGGTTCCTGCCTCTGAAACCATCATCGGTAAGGCCCGTCTCATGCGCTCTCAACGCGCGTACGAGCACGCCGCCACGGCGCTGCGCAGCGCGAGCGCCACACGCATCGCGACCGTACTGGGCATCGCCCACACCGGCGACCGCGAGGCTCTGACCCGTGCGATTGAGCAACGAGGCCTGCTCACGTCGCGCTCGACCGCCCTCTTGTGGGGCCCTCCCCCCACGTCCGAGAAGGAACTGATCCGCCTCGCCCACGACCTCGACGCTCTCGAAAAGGAGATCCGCCATGACTAGCCCGATTCCCGGCCCCTCGTCCAACGGCGTGCCCCAGCCCGGCCGTGCTCCCGAGGGTGCGCCCCGCCAGGTTCCGGCACCTTCAGCGGCTCCGGGCGTCTACCCACCGCAGGGTGAGCTGCCCGCGCAGGGTGCCCCGGCCTCGTACGCGCCGACTGCTCCCACTCCTCAGGGCACGCCCCAGGGTGCGCCCCAGCAGGCCACCTCCTACTCCGCGCCCACCGGCGAAGGCTGGTCGGGACGTTCGCTGAGCGAGGCCGAGCGGCGCACACAGGAGTCCCTCTTGGCTCTCAAGGCCGAAATCGGCAAAGCCGTCGTCGGCCAGGATGGTGCCATCACCGGCCTGATCGTTGCCCTCGTCGCCGGTGGTCACGCGCTGCTGGAGGGTGTGCCCGGTGTTGCTAAGACGCTGCTCGTCCGTACCCTCGCCCGAGCCCTCGACGTCGACATGGCGCGCATCCAGTTCACCCCCGACCTCATGCCCGCAGACATCACGGGATCCATGGTGTGGGATGCGGGTCATTCCGAGTTCGTGTTCCGTGAAGGCCCTGTTTTCACGAACCTACTGCTCGCCGACGAAATCAACCGCACTCCCCCCAAGACGCAGTCGGCGCTGCTGGAATCGATGGAGGAGCACACGGTCTCGATCGATGGCGCCACGCGCACGCTGCCGGACCCCTTCATGGTCATCGCCACCCAGAACCCGGTCGAGTACGAGGGCACCTACCCGCTGCCCGAGGCCCAGCTGGACCGTTTCCTCCTCAAGCTTGAACTCCCCCTGCCCTCGCGCGAGGCCGAGATCGACATCATTGCCCGCCACCAGGCCGGCTTCAACCCGATGTCTCTGGCTGAGGCCGGCATCCGGCCCGTGGCGGGCGCCGCCGATATCCACGCCGCACACGAGGCTGCCTCGCGCATCGAGGTCTCCCCCGCAGTCATGGCCTACCTGGTGGACCTGTGCCGCGCGACGCGTACGTCCGCCGCCGTGCGCGTGGGTGTGTCTCCGCGTGGCGCGACCGCGCTGCTGCGCACCTCTCGTGTGTGGGCGTTCCTCCAGGGACGAGGCTTCGTCACCCCCGACGACGTCAAGACGATGGCCCCCGTGACCCTCGCGCACCGGCTGGGTCTGCGCGCCGAGGCCAACCTGGAAGGCGTGGACGCCACCGACGTCATCACCGGCGTCCTCGCGGCCACCCCCGTTCCTCGCTGAGGTTCCCCGTGGCGATTTCGGCGCGCAGCGCGCTCCTCGTCCTGGTGGGCCTTATCCCGCTCGCCTTCGCCCCCTCTCGCGGCTTCGCGTGGATGTGGTGCGGCATCGTCGTGCTCGTCTGTTTGTTGGACGCCCTCGCCGCCCCCTCGCCTCGGACCCTGCGTATGAGCCGCGAGGTCACCGGCCCGATCCGCGCCGACCAGAGCACCGAGGCCACGCTGCGCCTGACGAACACGACGAAGCGCCAGATGGTCCTGGACGTGCGCGACGCGTGGCCTCCCTCGCTGCGTCAGTCGCCGTCTTTCCGGCGCGTGCGCGTGCTCCCGAAGTCCGCCGAGAAGGTCACGACACTCCTGTCCCCCACGAGGCGAGGAACGCGCCATGCGGACGTCGTCACGATTCGTTCCTGGGGTCCCCTGCACCTGGGCGCGCGCCAGGTATCGATCAGTGCGCCCTTGACCCTGTCGGTGCTGCCGGAGTTTAAGGCGCGGGTGCTCCTGCCGTCGCGATTGGCCCGCCTCCACGAACTCGAAGGCACGACGCCGACGACGCTGCGCGGAGCAGGCACCGAGTTCGACTCGCTGCGCGCGTACGTCGTCGGAGATGATCCCCGCGACATCGACTGGCGTGCGTCCGCCCGCTCGACCGAGCTCATGGTGCGTCAGTGGCGTCCCGAACGCGACCGCCACGTCGTCATCATCGTGGACTGCGGCCGCGCATCCTCGGCGCTGCTCGGTGCCCCCGAGAACGAGGAAGTTGACTCGATCGCGCTGGGCCGCGCACCGCGCCTGGATTCCTCGATCGAAACCACCCTGCTCCTGGCGGCACTGGCCGATCGCGCGGGCGACAAGGTCCACGTCGTAGCCATCGATTCGCGCGTGCGCGCCCGCGTCTCCGGCGTGCGTGGAGCCAAGATCATTGAGACGCTCGCGCACGTGTTCACCGACCTGAATCCGCGCCTGGATGTCACCGACTGGTCGAGGGCAGCTGACGCCGTTGAGGAGACTGTGCGTCACTCGGCGTTCGTTGTCATCGCCACGAAGATCCCGCCCGCCGGGCTGGAAACCGAGTTCACCGACGCGCTGGCACGCCTGACGAAACGCCATACGGTGCTCGTCGCATCGGCGACTGACCCCGACGAGATTCGTGCCCGCAATGGGCGCGAGGACGCTGACGCGGTATTCCTGGCGGCCTCGGCCGCGCTCGCCGAGCGTTCCGACGCTGCAGGCGCCGCGGACGTGCGCCTCGCGGGTGCCCTCACACTGCAGGCTTCGGCGGGTCTGCTGCCCGCACGCACGGCCGACCGCTACATCGAGTTGAAGAAGAGCGGACGCCTGTAAGTCCGCGAGGGCGGTGTCAGCCCGCGACCGGCTGGTAGTAGCCGGCGTCGATGCCGACGTCGGCGTCCTGGCCCGCCTGGTGCGCCCTGCGACCGAGGATCAGCGTGTACGCCCACACGGCCGCAGTCATCGCCACCCCCAGGGCGATCTTGACGGCGTCGGGCAGCTGCGAGGGCGTCACGAATCCTTCGAGCACACCCGAACCCGCGAGGAGGATAGCGCAGCCCACCGCCACCGTCATGGCGCTGCGCGCGGCCACGCCCACCGCCTGGTAGCGCGTTGCCGCTCCGGGGACGAGGAGTGCCCAGAAGACCCTCAGGCCCGCTGCGATCGAGATGAAGACGGCGGTCAGTTCGGGCAGGCCGTGCGGCAGGATAAAACGGAAGAAGTGCCAGGGCCCCGCGTAGACGGTCACAACGGCTCCGGCCACCCCAACGTTCGTCGCGTTGGTCCACAGGATCTTCAGCGGGTACACGCCGGTCACGCCCGTCACCACGGCCTGCAGGGCGATCCACGCGTTGTTCACCCACACGGACAGTCCGAACTCCGCATTCGTGTCCTGGTGGTAGTACTCGACGAAGTCACTGTTCGCGTATTGGCGCAGCTGCTCGGGCGTGCCCAGCTGGTTCATCGCGTCCGGGTGCGTGACCAGGTAGTGGCCCTCAATGAGAGCAAGCGCGATGGACACGAGCATGACGCCCACCGTCACCCAGCGAATCTGATACAGGGCGTAGGGCAACGACACCTTGAAAAAGCGTGCGATCACGGTTGCGCTGATGCCCGCCGTTCCTGCTAAGCGCCCGCGAGCTGCCGACAGGATGCGTGAGAGTTCCGCGATGACGTCGGGATCGGGGCTGGTCGTGCGTACGCGCGCTAGGTCGGTCGTGGCAGATCGGTAGAGCCGATCGAGCTCGTCGATCTGCTCACCCGTCAGAAAGCGGGTACGCGTCAGTTCCTCGAGGCGTTTCCACTCCGTTTTTCCGCTCACCCGCAGCACATCGATGTCCATTGGACTAGCGTGTCATACATGAGCGCGCAACGCAGTCAATCACGCGTCATTCAAGACGACTATGTCCGCACGGGCGAGGCCGTCTCCCTCGACGTCACCCCTGCCTCGCCCCCCGAACGCTTCGCCGCCGCAGTCATCGACGGCACCACGTATCTGGGGGTGGCGCTCCTCGTTTTCATCAGCGCCGCGCGTACCTGGTCGAACGACTCTGCCTCTCTCGTGCGCGTGTTCGTGATCGGCTTGGTCGCCTCGGTCATGTTTTTCGTCCCCTTCGTGGTCGAAGTGGCTACGAAAGGCCGTTCGCTCGGCAAGTGGGCCCTCAACCTGCGGGTCGTACGCGACGATGGCGGCGCGATCACCGCTCGCCACAGCGCGGTACGCGTCGGCGTGGGAATCCTGGAAAACTGGCTGACGTCGGGCGGCCTCGCGTTCCTCACCGAACTTGTCAACAAGAAGGGCAAGCGTCTGGGGGATATCGCCGCGGGGACGATGGTGTGCTCTCAGGGAGACTCGGTCTTCTACCCTCCCCTGGTGATGCCTCCCGGGCTCGAGGAGTGGGCAGCCTCGGCGACGATCCTCCCCCTCGACGATGCCCTCGCTGCTGAGGCTCGCGCGTTCCTGGGAGCGAACCGCTCCATCGACACGAAGCTGCGCGGGCAGGTCGCAATTTCCCTCGCTGAGCGTCTCGTGAAGCGTGTCCAGACGCCGCTGCCGGCTGGACTGCACCCGGAGATCGTGATTGCGGCCATTCTTGTGGCCCGCCGTGATCGCGAGTGGGAGCGCGAGTGTGAGCGTCGCGCGCGCGGCAAGGCGCGATTCCACGAGGCAACGCAGCCTCGCTTCGGCTTGTAGGGGTTAGTCCTCGGAGTCCTTCTCGGAGCCGTCAACCACCGTGAACTGCGCGCGCCTGCGCGCGTACGGGCTCGATGGGTCGAGCGGGCTCGATGTGTCGGGGCTGCCCACGGAGCGTGCGGGGCCGAACGGACCGGTCTGAGGCCTGCGCGTGGCAGGAGCGGGAGTCGACTCAGCCTGCGCCTCCTGAGCGACGCGACGCACGGCGTCAACGAGCGCGGCGAGGTCATCTCCGGAGGGCGGTGCCGGTTCAAAGTTGGTCGCTAGACGGACAACCTGCCAGCCCAGGGGCGCGGTGAGATTCTGCGCGTGTTCCTCGCACAGGTCATACGAGTTGGGATCCGCGACGGTCGCAAGGGGACCGACGACCACGGTTGAATCGCGGTAATCGTAGGTGAGGGTGGCGACAGCGGCGGTCGAGCAGCCGGGTTTCGAGCAGTGGCGTTGGGCAATCACGTCCCTAAGAGTACGACACTCTGCGCGCCGATGGCCCACTCCCGCGCGCCGTGCGCCTACCCTGGGGGGGTGTTTTCCACGCGCCGCCACATCTCAAGCCGCAACCGCCACGGTCGCGGTCCTCGCGGTCCCCTCTTTTTTCCGGGAACACCGGCGTGGAGGACGCGGCGCGAAGACTTCGATCTGATGGTGCGCGAACTCGTCACTGAGCTCATTAGTCGCTGGCCTCAGGTGTCTACGATCGAATTCGCCGTGGAGGATGTTCCGCCGTCGAATCCGGCCCCCTGGGAGTCTCACAGCGTCGTCGTCGCGCGTATTTTCCCGGCCGATCGACGTCGCGGTCTGCGCGACCGGATCGTGGTCTACCGCCTACCGATCACGCTGCGTTGCCCGCCCGAGGAGGTCGCGGTCATGACCCGCAGGCTCCTCGTCGAGAGGATCAGTCACATTCTGGCGCTGCCCCCGGACGAGATCGACGACGCGATGCGCTGATCAGTTAGCGGTGCGGATGGCGCCGGTGACAGCGCTAATGCCCTCCGTGCCCACGTTCCACGTGGTGCTCATGCGCCCCACCGCCGTATCCGCGGTGATGACCAGGGCTGCTTGGATAGGGGTGTCCGCGCTGATGTGGCTCGCGCTATCCGGAAGGTTGACGAGGGTGGGGACACCCGGTGCGACGTAGATCGTTCGGTCTCCCACGCGCACCGGAACAGCTCCCGGGGTCGAGGCGGAGGTACCGCTCGACTGGGCATCGCGCGACTGGCCGGATTGGGAGGCACCGGACTGCGACGTGACGGGAGAGGGCGAGGCCCAGATGTCGGGTGTGGAGCTCGGCACGGGCTGAGAAGACTGAGCTCCGTCCCCCTGGCTCGCGGTTGCAGCGCCAGCGACGTCAGCGGGCACGTACAGCAGGAGGCTCGCAGACGAGGCGTTCACCCCGGAGTCGGTGGCGACCGATGTGGCACGAAGGGGTGTCGACGAGAGCACGGAGGTGGTCATCGTCGTCAGCTGGCTCACGCCGGGGACCGAGGCCTCGGTGAACGTCGTCGCTGGGCTCGCGTTGGACCTCATGATCCAGGCGCTGAGACGCTCGGCCCAGGGGGCACCGACGGTGATCGTCGTCGTCTGTGCCACGACCTCGCGATCCGAGGTGACGAGGAACACGATCGGAGTAGCATCGCTCGACGCGCCATCGAGAGGCATCTCAAGGGTGGTCCCTTCGGCGACGGTCGCCTGACCGCCGGGGAGGGGGTGTACGCCCGTCGAATCGGCGACGGAAACGCTCACGCGGGCATCACCCGAGGGCGACACGAGGCGCAGCAGCGACGTGCCCTTGGGGTCCACTCCCAAGATCGTCTGCGAGGTCGCGGGCACGACTGCGGAGGCGAGCGTGGTTCCCTGGGGGATCTCGCCGTTCATCAGGGAGGCCTGCACCCAGGCGGCGACGCCGCCCCCGTCTGCGCGGACGTGGAGGGCGAGGGAGTTTTCGTCCGGGAACCATCCCGCGAGGAGCACCGACACCGAGGAGGACGCCGGAACGGTGACCTGGCGCGGCGCGGCGTTGAGGGGCCCGGAAGCCCCGTATCCGTCAATGCTGACGACCGAGGCCGTGGGACCGGGGTTGGAGAGGATGAGGACCATGTCGGCGCCAGACGTGGTAGCCCCCGTCGCGATCCACTGCGAGGTGCGCGGCGCCGCGCATCCGACGGCGCTCAGGCCTGCGAGTTCGCCTCCCCCCTGGCCGGCAAGGGTCAGGGCGGTGGGAATGACTCCCCCGTTACCCGTGATGGACGCGGGCGCCGGGCTCGTTGGAGCGGATGCGAGCGAGGACCAGGTGGAACCGGCCGCAACGCTGGTCGTCTCGAAAGGATCGACGACGCCCGAGGGACACGCGAGGCGTACCTGTGACGGGTGAGCGCTCTGCGCCGTCCCGTCGACGCGGCTCGGGGATGCACCGACCCACACGGAGGCGCAGGCCATGGCCGCAACGGCGATCCCCGCGCCCGCTAGCGTCGTCAGGGAACTGATGCGGGGCTTTGTCATCTCTTCCTCCACGCGGATAGGGCGCTGGCGAGGGCAACGACCAAGCACGCACCCGCAGCGATGCGCCACGGAATGATCCACCACGGGCTGTAGGTGAGCGTGAGGTGCCCGGCGGTGGGCATATCGAATGCCTGCGACCACCCGTCGGAGGCGGCAACGGGGGTGAGCGCCACCCCGTCGACCCACGCATGCCATCCGGAGTCGGCGCGCTCGGCCAGGACGAGGGTGCCTGCGGCGTCCACGTCGCCGTCGACACGCAGCTGCGAGGATCCAACCGGAGTCGTCACGCCGCTGGCCGACTCGACGCGCACGCGCGCCGGCGTCAGCCCGTCGGGACGTACGCGCCAGACGGTGCCGGAGGTCGTGTCACCGACCTTTTCGAGTCCTTCGGCGCGGTCGAGGCCGGAGGTCAGAGCAGCGGAGCCGCTCGCACCGAGGGGGACGAGGATCGTGTCGATATCGTGCGCAGCCAGCGTCTGCACGGTCGCGTCGTCCGGATAAACGACCAGGGTGTAGGCAGCCTGCGCGAGCGAGGCGGTGGCCGGGTCGTTCAGGCTACCGGTGGCGGTGCCGGAGCGCGCCTCGGCGAGCGCGAGTGCACGAACGGCGGGGTTCGCCCCTGTCAGCGACGGTCCGTTTCCTCGCCACAGCGCGGCGTTGACCGTGTCGTTCGTCGGGTCGCCATCGAGGACGAGGATGCGTCCGGCGCGCGGCGAACGCTGCGCCTGGGAGGCAACGGCGGAGACGATGGGCGAGGAGAGCGCCGAGACGGTTTCGCGCTGGGACATCGTGAAGGTCGGGACCTCGTCGGGGTTGGATCGACCGGCGACGGCGGACACGCTCGCGGCGGATCCACATCCGACAATCGCGACGGCAACCAGAACGCCCAGAGCACGCGGCGCGAAGGGCCGGGACGCATCCCAGGCAGCGGCGTCGGCGGCGGCATCGGTAGGAGCGACGCGCCCCGAACAGGCCAGCGCGACCAGGATGATGAAAGCGAGGGACAGGGCGGGCGAGGCCCACGCCGAGGCCACGGACGCACCGGACATCCCGACGCCGACGTGCGATGCTCCCCACGCGAGAGCGGAGGCGATGAGAGCCCACCCGTAGGCCATGCGGAGAGCGCGCGAACGCTGCCGCAGGAGGGCAATCGTCCCGAAGAGCAAGGCGCCGCCGCCGACGATTCCGAGCGCCACGGCCTCGAACATGCTCGAGGGGGCCGCGGGCATACCGAGGGCCGCCATCCACGAGGGCGCGCGGGTGTATGCGTGCACTCCCCCGCTCGTCGAGGCAAGGGCGGGCCACGCCGCGGGGCGCGCGAGGATGGAGACGTAGGTGGGCACGAGAAGCGTCAGAGCGGGCAGCGCCACAAGGAGGCGGCGCCGGGACCGCCACGCGAGCGCGAGGCCACCGAGCGGCAGCATCCACGGGGCGCAGCACGCGAGGACGACGAGGGCGAGCGCCGCGCATCCCGCGTTCACTCCGCGGGGCTGCACAGGCGCGATCTCAACGCCGGATGCACCGGCCACGAACAGAGGCCTGGGTGTCCCGAAGCAGAAGGCCGCGAAGACAGGTAAAGCGATGTGGGCGAGCACGCCCGCGAGGACGCCGTGCGTCGCACTCAGGAGGAGTGCGGGCGCGAATGCCCAGGCGAGCGAGGCGAGGAAGCGTACGCGCAGCGAGGAGGCGAGAGTGCGGCTCGGAATCCAGGCAGTGATCGCTGCGAGCGGGCTCGAGGCCACGAGCAGGAAGGTCGCGAACGCGCCGGGGGTGGTGCCGAGCGGCGCGACGGGGGCACTCAGGAGGGCAAGCAGAATCGTCAGGGGATCCGCGCCACCGGCATAGCCGTCTCCGCCGGGGACCCACGCGGCCCACGCGGCGTTCCACAGCTCCGCCCAGGTCGCCGGCAGCGACACCCACGCTCCGCCCACGAGGCCTGCAGAGGTTCCCCACCACTGCGCGCCAGCAATCAGAGACGTCACGATCGCGAGGCCCAGGCAGGTGGAGGCAGAGCGAAGTCGGTAGCGCCGCATCGAAGCGACAATGAGCGGATCAATGCGCTCGCCATTCTCATCCTCATCCACGCCCGCCGGTTCCTTACGCAGCGAGGCGGGGGCCGTCTCGAGGCCGCGCAGGGCAGAACGGGGGACGGAACGCGACTGAGCCGCGCGGGCACGCCCGGCGAGCAGACGCGGGGTCGCTCCAATCACGGAGAGAAGGGCACCGATTTCGGGCAGGGCCAGGGAGGCGCGTCCCGTCAAGATCCGCCCCAGCGCGCGCGCCGGACTCCACACGAGGAGCCACAGAGCCAGGAAGGGCAGGACGAGGGCGGGCACGGCCTTGCACCAGTTGTACATCTGGGCGTAGCGGCGCTTACGGAAAGATCCGTCGGTCGCAGCGTTCCCGTCGATAATCGCGTCGGACACGTCGCCCGTCGGCTCATTGCGATCCGACTCCGGAGCAGAGCCTGAGACGGAGTACAGGGAGACGCGGGCGTGGCGCACGCGCGCCTTGGGCGCAACGATGACACGGTACCCCGCGAGGTGGAGCCTACGCCCCAGGTCCAGCCCGTCGCCGAAGGGACCGAGCGCGGTGTCGAATCCACCAACCGCCTCGTAGGCCTCGGCGCTGATGAAGAGCCCGGCGGTGCCGACGCCGAGGACATCGCTCGTTCCGTCGTACTGCCCCTGGTCGATGTCGTCGTCGCCGACGCGTTCGAGCCGTCGGGCGCTCGCCGTGGCGAAAATACCTAGTTCGAGGAGTCGGCTCCCGTCCCAGCTCATCTGCTTGACGCCGACCGCGCCAACGGTCTTACCGACGGTGGCCGCCTGAATGAGTTCATCGAGACATTCGGGTTCGGGGGCCGAGTCCTCATGCAGGATCCACCACCAGTGTTCCGAGGTAAAAGCGGCTCCCTGTGCGCGTGCACGCTTGATTGCATCGCCCAGGTTGCGGGCACGACCGACGCGAACGAGCTGCGCTCCCTCGGGAACGCGTTCGGACGGGAAGGGGGTGACGTGGCGACCTGCGACGTCAATGATGGTCAACGAGTGCGGGGCCATCGATTGATTCTCGATGGCCCGCAGGACGGACTGAGTGAGCGGTGCCTCTCCCCTCGTGACGAGGATCGCACCGACGGAGCGCTGTGTCGGGCTCAACCGGCCATACGGCGCAGGCGCCGCCTCTCGCGCTCGGACATGCCACCCCAGATGCCAAAGCGCTCATCGTTTGCCAGCGCGTACTCCAGGCAGTCCTCACGCACCTGGCAGGCCTGACAAACGGCCTTGGCCTCGCGGGTAGAGCCACCCTTCTCAGGGAAGAAAGCTTCCGGATCCGTCTGTGCACACAGCGCGTGCTGCTGCCACGCAAGGGGACCGTCAATGCGGGCGTACAGCGCCGCGTCGGCGTCCTCGGACCACTCCAGGGGTCCGTCACCGAAGATGTTCCACATTGCGGGAGCTCCTTATAACGAATCGATCAATACGAGAATTACACGCGTGTCATTGCAGGAAGTCAAGCGGTTTCGCGATATTGAGACCTTTTCCGTAGCGCTTGACCCAACGGTAAAACAGTGCCTGTTTTCAAGGACTTCACAGTTACTAAGTACTTGGAACACATAGGACCTTCGATATACTTGAAACCATGAACAATGCGTCCTCAGAAACTATGAGCAGGCTCACCCACTGTATCACAGCGATTAACGAATGGTCAGGGCCAGCGCTCACCCAATACGGCCAGGAGCGGGTTGAACTGGGAGGACCCGTGGTTAGCAGGTGGCTATCGAAGATCGCGAACTACCTGACAAACGAACTCGCCGCGGATCTGTTCGGCACAGGCGAACCGACACCAACCCGCATCTACACGACTCTTCAACCCTGGCAGGACACCCTCTGGCAGATCGCCGCGCGAGCGATGGGATGGGAGCTCCTCGATACACGACGCCCGCTGCCCGGCGACCTTTTCGTCACGAATATTCTCGGCTCCGAAGCCTCCGACGCAATCGACGCTGGAGCGCATGTACTCGCCCAGCCCGCACAGTACCTGTCCTTCGCATGGGACGGCCCCTTAGGCGGGGCGCTCGACGGCCTCGCGGAGATCGCCACGCAGCCGGACGGCCTCGTCGTCGACACTCCCCCGATACTCATGCAAGCCCGGGACGAGGCCCTGGCCGGTTCGCACCCGTCGGAGCCGGTGCGCGGTCGCCGCGTCGCGTTGGCGTGGGACGCGCGAACGGGCGCGGGACAGGTGCTGGATCAGTGGATGCAGGGACGCTCGGTCGTCATCATCGACCCGCGCGAGGTTTCCCCTGACAAGCTAGCGCAGATCCTCGCGACGGAGGACGCGGACGGCGGGCTCGTCACCTATCGGCGGTAGACGTCACCACACGCCCAGAACGCGGGCAGCCGCGAGTTTGATGCCCTCCACGGGGTCGCGGCGGATCTGACGCCAGCGCAGGGCGAATCGCAGCCGCGAGGCCACGCCCTTCTCCTCAAGCTCGCGCAGGATGGCGCACAGCTGGCGCGCGCGGCGCTCATCGAAGGTGCCGACCTTCTGGGCGGCGCGGGCCGTCAGGATAAACTGCTTGCGGTAGAAGCCGTTGCGCAGTTTGGCCATGCGGGCATCGCGCGCGCCGGAACCGGAGTTCGCGCCCTGCACGTTGCCGCCGTGCTGACGATATTCCAGGGTCGGCTCCTCGCCGATCACCCACGTCAGGCCGATCGAGCGCGCCAGCGCATAGACGTACCAGTCATGCACGCCGATCTCGCTGTAGTCGAGGTCGCTCAAGACGCGCACGAGGGTCTCGTGGGCCTTCGGGCTGAAGACGTAGGTCGAGCCGGGTCCCGCGGCCTCGAAGAGGAAGTCCCATCCGCGCTGGGGCTGCGACTTACGGATGAGGCGCCGCTCCCCCACTGCCCCCCCGCCGGGCAGCGACTGGAACGAGGTGACGTTCGACGACACGACGTCGGCCCCGCGCGCAGCCATGAGGGCCAGCTGAGAACTCAGCTTGTCCTCGTGCCACACGTCGTCCTGGTCGGTGAAGGCGACGTAGGAGCCGTCGGGGGTGTGCGTCGTGAAAAGATGCAGGAAGTTGCCCGTCACGCCGGGGGTGCCGTCGCGCTGGGGCAAGACAGTGATCCGAGGATCGGCGGCCGCGCGCTCCTGAAGGTGCGCGCGCGTGCCATCACTCGAGGCGTCGTCGGACACGACGAGGCGGACCTCCACGCCCGCCTGAGCGAGCACGGAGTCCACCTGTTCGTCGAGCCACGCGCCGTCCTCGGCCATCCCGTTGTAGGTGGCCATGAGGACGGTGACGCGGGGGCGAGGCGAGGCCTCACCTCGGGTCACGTGAGTCAAGGAATCAGTGTCCTTCGGCGGCGTACTTCGCCTCGACAGCTTCCTTCAGCGGGGCCCACCAGGCCTCGTTCTCGGTGTACCAGGCGATCGTGTCGGCCAGGCCGTCGCGGAAGTTCGTGAACTTGGGCTCCCAGCCAAGCTCGGTGACCAGCTTGGAGTTGTCGATCGCGTAGCGCAGGTCGTGGCCCGGGCGGTCGTTCACGTGATCGAAGTCGTCGGGAGCGTAACCCATCAGCTCATTCAGGATGGCGACGACGTCGCGGTTGTTCGTCTCGCCGTTCGCGCCGATCAGGTAGGTCTCACCGATGCGGCCCTTCGTGAGGATGTCCCACACGGCCGTGTTGTGGTCGCGCACGTGGATCCAGTCGCGCACGTTCAGGCCGTCGCCGTACAGGCGGGGGCGCACGCCGCGCAGGCGGTTCGTGATCATGCGGGGGATGAACTTCTCGATGTGCTGGTAGGGGCCGTAGTTGTTCGAGCAGTTCGAGATCGTGGCCTCGACGCCGAAGGAGCGCACCCACGCGCGCACCAGCAGGTCCGATCCGGCCTTGGACGAGGAGTAGGGCGAGGAGGGGTTGTACGGAGTGGTGGGCGTGAACTTCGCGGGGTCGTCCAGCTCAAGGTCGCCGTAGACCTCGTCCGTGGAGATGTGGTGGAAGCGGACCTTGTGGCGGCGCACGGCCTCCAGCAGGGTGAAGGTGCCCACCAGGTTCGTCTGGATGAAAGGCGAGGGATCGAGGAGGGAGTTGTCGTTGTGCGACTCGGCGGCAAAGTGCACGACCGCGTCTGCGCCAGCGACGACGCCATCAACAAGGTCCGCATCAGCGATGTCACCCTCAACGACGCTCAGGCGGGCGGCGAGCTCGGCGGGCACGTCGGTCAGGGATGCGCGGTTACCCGCGTAGGTGAACTTATCCAGGACGACGACGTCGACGTCCGGGTGATCCTCCAGCAGCGTGTGAACGAAATTCGCTCCGATGAAGCCGGCACCGCCGGTCACAACGATCTTCATAAGTTTTCTCCTTTGCGCGCCCGTGGGCGTCCGAGGGTGCCACTCACCCCATTCCTGCCCCTATTATGCCGTAGTTCTCACGCTTTCCCTGACACTGGCCTCCGCTACCCCGTCGGATACGTCACTATTCGCCACGCTGGAGGTCCCCTGGCCAGCCACTCCACGCTGATAAATTGGACGCATCCCCAACAGAAACGGACCCCTCGTGACTCGCCTCGTTCCCTCCCTTGCGCTGCTTGCGCTCTGCGCGCTCGCCACGGCCTCGTGCTCCCCGTCGGAGGATGCCCAGAGCGCACAGTCGACGCCCGCTGTCTCCGTTTCGCCCGGAGATCCCGGTCAGCCCTCGAGCTCGGCCAGCCCGACTCTGCATGCGGCTTCGCCCGGATGCGCTGCGATGGACGCTATTTTCACCGAGGCCCTGGGCAGCTCCGAGACCGGCCAGGCCTACAGGGCGCTGGCGGCCAAGCGCTCGGGGGAAACCAACGCGGACGAGCGTCACCGCGCGTGGGAAGCTTTCGCGGCCGCATTTCAGCACGACTATTCCGATCGCCTCACCCAGGCGGCCTCGGACGAAACCTCCAAGGAGGCCCTCGACGCCCTCTCGGTGTATGTTGCGCGCAACGCAGCCCTCGACTCCGGCGCCATCCCCGAGTTCGCCGACCAGGAGGCCGCCGAGGAAGCGCTCAAGCGCGGCGAACAGCCCGAGACGAACCCCGCCTACACCCAGGCCCTCGCCGAGGCCACGGACGCCCATGCCACGCTCACGACCTGCATGCCGCACTGGCCCGTCGTCTTCTAGCTTCTCCTCCTCCTCGCGCTCACCGGGCAGGCCCCGGACTCGTGTACATTAGACGTACCTATTCCGGACAGATTGGCTCGATTCATGGCACGTGCGTTCGCCGACCACCTTGCCTCTGCGCGAGAGCGTTTCGTCTCCACCGCGGCACGACCCCTCGCCTTCGTCCTCCTGGTCCTCGGCGTCCTCGCCGTCGCCACCGGCTGGATCTTCGCGTCCCCTCCGGGGTCCGCCCCCGACGATGACTACCATCTCGTGTCCGCGTGGTGCCCGCGCCCCATCGAATCCTCCTGCCAGACGACCATGGTCAAGGGGCAAGTGAATGTGCTTGTTCCCGAGACCGTGTCGCACGCGCAGTGCGAGGCTTTCCACCCAGACACATCTCACGCGTGCGTCAAGAAATACTCAGACGACACGTTGTTCCCGTCGTATCGCTACGATGACGGCCAGTATCCGCCGGGTTTCTACCACTTCCACCATCTGCTGACGGGGCACAACGTGGAGAGCTCCGTGTGGCACATGCGCGCCGCGAACGTTGCCATCCTCCTCATTCTGTTGGGGGCGATCATCGGCCTGTCACGCCGTGAGGTCAGAACCAGTGTTGCGCTGGCAGCACTCATCGCGTGGACGCCGATGGGCCTGTATTTCATCGCTTCCAACAACCCCTCGTCCTGGGCGATCACCGGCGTCTTCTGCTACGGCGCAGCCCTGTACGCCGCACTGCACGCACAGGGGTGGCGACGTTGGACTCTCCTGGGCGTGGCGGGCCTGTCCGCACTCCTGTGCTATGAATGCCGTGGCGATGCGTCCTTCTATGTGTTCGTTGCGTCCCTGGGCATCCTGATCCTGCAGGCTCGCAGGCGTCATCTCCCCGAGATCGGGGTTGCCACCGTTCTGAGCGCGATTGGCGTGTGGCTCATGCTCGGCAGCGGCCAAGCATCCAACGTCTCTCACACGAGCGACGCAACCGTGACGTTGCAGGATCGTATCGATGTCGCGGTGATGAACGTGCGCTACCTGCCCGATTACTTCGCGGGCTTCCTCGGACTGTACTCCGGGCCGGGCTGGCGCGACACTCCCCTGCCGGGCTACACGACCATCCTCGGGCTCCTCGTCCTGGGTGCGGTGCTCTTCTACGGCGCGCGCTCGGTGAGCCTGCGCAAGGCCCTGGCTGCTTTCACGGTCTTTGGGGCGATGGCGGGAATCCCGCTCTTGATCGCGACGCCCACGGCGTTCCCCAACCTCGGCGGATACCATTCGCGCTACGCGTTGCCTCTGCTGGGCACGTGGCTGATGATCTGGGTGACGTCAGCCGTGAAGAAGCCGTCCCCGACCAAGGGGCAGTTCACCTTCTTCGTCGTCTTCCTCAGCGTCGCGCAAGCGGTCGCGATGCACACGACGATCGCCCGCTATGTCCGTGGGCTCCTGTGGATTCCCCACATCGGATGGATCGCACCGGGTAATCTGAATGGTGACATCCAGTGGTGGTGGGCCGACATGCCGCTGAGCCCGATGGTCCTGTGGGGCCTCGCCTCGCTGGGATACACGCTTGCCCTGGTGAGCGCCATCTACCTGTTGCGTCACCGCCAGGTGGAGGCGCCCGCCTCGTCCACTCCGACCGAAGAGGAACAAACCGCATGAGCGCAACAGTCACCGTCGTCGTGCGCACGCGCAATCGCCCGGCGATGCTCACCCGTGCCCTCGCGTCGATCGCTTCTCAGACCTTCGACGACTACGAGGTGGTCATCGTTAATGACGCCGGCGACGAGGCCGAGGTGCGCTCGATCGTCAAGAAGCAGAAGAGCGCCGTACGTTCGAAGATCACGATCGTCACGAACGAGGTCTCGAATGGTCGCGAGGCGGCGCTCGAGTCCGGCCTGGCTGCCTCGCACTGCACCTACTATGCGGTCCACGACGATGATGACTCCTGGCACCCGCACTTCCTGAAGAAGACGGTCGCCTACCTGGATGAGCATCCGGAGGCGGGCGGTGTTGCGACCCGCTGCGAGATCATCCGCGAGCGCGTGCGCGCCGACGGTACCTGTATCGAGATCGAGCGCGAGGTCCTGTCGACGGACAACTACGGCCTGTCCCTCGTGGACATGATGGTGGAGAACTACACGCCTCCGATCTCGCAGCTCATCCGCCGCGAGGTCGCCGACCGCGTGGGTCACTGGGATGGGTCGCTGCAGACCCAGGCGGACTGGGACTTCAACCTGCGACTGCTGGCGGATTCCCCGGTCGGTTTCGTCGACGGGGAGCCGCTGGCCTATTGGCATCACCGTGACACGATGGATGCCTCGCTGGGCAACTCGGTCGTCACGGACGCGTACCTGCACAAGTGGGATAACCTGCATATCCGCGACCGCTACCTGCGCGCGATGCTGGCGACGGATGATCCTTCGTCTCCGCACCTGGGCCAGGCGCTGCTGTCGGCGGAGTACTACCGCCGTATGCGCCAGGAGCTGGGGCGCGTGGATTCGGGTTTCCATTCCTCGCTGAATCTCGTGCACGTCAACATGCTCAACACGATGACGTCCCTGCACGAGCAGGTGCACGAGCTGCGCGGCGAGGTCAGCGCGCTGCGCCAGCAGCTCGAGGCGGGTTCGGCCCTGCAGCGGTCGCTGCGTCGGACCGTGTCCCTGCCGAAGCGGGTCCTGCGCCGACTGCTGGGACGCTGAGTAACACCCTGACCGAGGCGGGCCGACCGTGGAAGAGACCACGGTCGGCCCGCCTCGTCGTTTGTCTTACGGCAGCGGGCGCACGACGTCTGCGGTCATGCGATCCCACCCGTATCCGGCGGTGATGTGCTGCATGCGGGCGGGGCGCCCCATCCAGTCGGTATGAACGATCAAGTCGTCTCCGAGGTAGATGGCAACGTGCGTGACGGTTCCGCCCGTCGTGTAGAAGATGAGGTCTCCGCGTTGGCGCTGGGCGAGTGGCACGTGTTGGAAGTGCGGGTATGCGTAGAGCTCCTGCGATGTGCGATACGACGGCCATGCGTGCTTGATGACGTTGATGGGCTGGGGGTCCAGGCCGGCGGCGTAGAGGGACTGGAGGACCAGGCCGGAGCAGTCGAATCCCTGGTCGTAGGGGCCGGCCCCTCCCCACGTGTAGGACGATCCGGTCTGGTTCCACGCGTAGCCGATCATGGCCTCGACGCGCTCGTTGCGCGTGGCGGTCAGGGGCAGGGGCGTAGCCTGGTATTGGTCGACGGTCCACGGGTAGCCGGTGTCCATGGCGTCCCAGGTGGCTTTGTCGACGACGCCGGTGACGGGCAGTCCTGCGCGTTGCTGAAAGTTCTTGACGGCGGTGACGAAGGGCGCGTCGACGGAGGCGAGCTTGTTGGCGTGCCACAGGCCGAGTCGCACCTGGGCGATGCGCACCTTGGTGCCGTTCATTCCCCACGTGAGCGTATTGGTCGCATCTCCGAGGCCCGTGATGTGGTCGGTGGGCTGCAGGTACCCGGCCGGTGCCTCGTACCCGCGCCACGCCCCCGAGGCGTCGAACTCATAGCGACGCCCGCCCACCTCGAGGGGTTCCGTGCGCATGATGCCCGTGTTGGGATCCAGATAGTACCACTGCCCCCCATCGTGCAGCCAGCCGCCCATCTGCGCGCCGTTGGACGCGAAGAAGTGCCAGCCGTCGGCGAGGCTGACCCAGCCGGTGCGCATCGCGCCCGACGAATCCATGTAGTACCAGGTGCCATCCACTCCGGTCATACCCGTGTGCATCACGCCGCTATTCGGGTCGAGGTAGTACCACGAGCCACCATCACGCAGCCAGCCGCCGATCTGCGCGCCGCTGGAGGCGAAGAAGTGCCAGCCGTCGGCGAGGCTGACCCAGCCGGTGCGCATCGCGCCCGAGGAGTCCAGGTAGTACCAGGTTCCGTCCACTCCGGTCATGCCCGTGTGCATGACGCCGCTGGTGGGGTCCAGGTAGTACCACGAGCCCCCGTCGTTCACCCAGCCGCCGAGCAGCGTGCCGGAGGAAGCGAGGAAGAACCAGTCGTTCCCGTCGCGGACCCAGCCGGTGGCCATGTAGCCGCTGGCGTTGAAGTAGTAGCGGCTGCCCCCGATTGCCACCCACTGGGAGGCGGGGTAGGTTCCGTCGGTGCGCCGCCACCACCAGCCGACCGAGTCGCGTATCCATGCTCCCCGACCGGTTTCGTCCGGGGCGTTCATCGTCGGCGGCTCGTCGCTCCCCGACGAGGCCTGGGCACCCCGTTCCTGCTCGCTCGCGCTGGGGTCGGTGGCCTCGGGCGCGCCCGTGGGCGGAAGGCTAGGCGTCGCGGACGGCGTCGTCTCGCCGGCGGACTGGGCCGCGGTGGAACTCTCTGCGGAGGATTGCGCAGCGGTCTCCTCACCGGCGTCGGCGCGGGCCTGTGCGGGCAGGGCGATGAGGGCGAGGGAGAGGGCTGCGATGAGGGCGCGCGCGGGGGCGCGGCGGGCGAGTGTGGGCGTCGGTGCCATGGCTGTACCTTGTCGCTGGAAACAGTTCTCCTATAAGTGTAGAACGATCGTCACAGCGCGCGCGGCATTTGGGCCCTCGAGGCAGGTAAAAG